>CALZIK010000016.1 GCA_945787635.1 Thermoanaerobaculia bacterium
AGAAGATCATCGATCTGGCGGCCCGCTGGTACGTGTTCGTCTTCCTGAACGTCTACGGCCTCGGGAAGATCGCCGGTGGTCAGTTCTACCGGCGGGGGCGGTTGCCCGAGGACGTCGTCGGGGTCGCACTGGGGGAGGCGTCGGCCTTCGATCTCGCGTGGACCTTCATGGGCTACTCATTTGCCTACATTCTCTTCATCGGCCTGGCGGAGGTGATCGGCGCCTGGCTGCTCTTGTGGGAACGGACCAAGCTGCTCGGCGTGGCAGTGTTGCTGCCGATCATGGTCAACATTCTCGTGTTCGACCTCATTTTTCTCGACCGCCTCGGGGCGCTGGCGAGCGCGACGATCTACACGGTCCTGCTGTTCGTGATCCTGATCTGCAACCAAGAGAGGGTGGGGGAGGCGTTGCGGGCGCTCACGAGACCGGGCACCTGCGAGCGGACATCCCTCAAGCAAAGGCTGGTGCCGGCCGCGATTGCCTTACTCGCCATGGCGCTGCTCTTTGCTTTCGACCAGGCGCTGGTCAACTGGTTTGGCCACGGTCGCGGGTAGGAAGCAAACGACTTCTCGAGCTGCCAAGCCTACGGCAGTCTCGGTTGAGTCCGCGGGTTTGCTGGGCCGGGACTCGTACCCACCGTCCTCCGACCTTGATCCAGTCTGCGGAGGTCCGAGTGACCAGTCCGAAGCCACAGTAGGCCCAGAACTGCCGCTTGGTCCGGAACCGGTACAGCGTGATCACGATCGGCAGCAACTGTGCGATGCGAATCGGCCCAAGCCCCGGAGCGGTTTGGAGAATGCGAGAGATCGGATGCCGACGGGACTCGGCAATCATCGCCTTCTCGATACCGCCACGCAGCTGCTCGATCGAGGCAAGCTCGATCCCGAGAGCCTCGACCGACTGGCGCATCCACCCGGGGAGATCGGGAAGAGCTTCCGACTGCGCGGCAAGACCATGCCCCGGGTAGTTCACGGCGCGCCTTCTTGCCGGCTGCCCCGAGCAGGGTCTCGAGAATGATCGCCGGGGCGCGCTGCGCGGTCATCGCCGCCTCGAAGGGATAGATTTAGCGCGCCATCCTTGCTCTGCAAAATAGCACGGCCTTCGACCGCGCTCCGCCTTGCCGCCAGAGCAGAAGTCCGATTCGAACCGGTGGTACGGTCGGAGTTGGCCGATCGCAATGCAAATGGGTCACGAATTCCAGAAAACCCAACTGCCTCGATCGCTCGCCGCGGTCGTGGAGCGCTATTCGGAGGTCTACACCATCGTCTCGCCGCCCCGGTGCAGCTCGACCGCTCTGGCCCGGGTCTTCTGGGAGCAGCGCTCGGTTCGCTACTACCGCCACGAGCCCTTCGAGACTACCTACTACTCCGGCGAGAGCTTGGCCGACGTCGAGCGCAAGCTCGCTGCGCCACTGGATCTTCGGAGTTTGAAGAACATTCCAGCGGCAGCCGACGGCCGGGCTCTGGTCATCAAAGAGATGCCCTACCAGGTGGGCGAGAACTTTCCCTTGCTGGCCGCGATGGCGACGCGGCCGGTGGTCTTCCTCATGCGTGACCCTCGGTTGAGCATTGCCTCGAGAATGAGAAAGAAACAGGAGGTGGGTGACAGCCCCCTGTTTCCGCACATCGAATCCGGATGGGACCTGTGGCGCCGGCAGATCGAATGGTGCCGCCAAGAAGGGGTGGAGCACCACCTGATCGACTCGACCGATTTTCGCAACCGGCCGCTCGAGGTTCTACCCGAGCTCTTTGGGTCGCTCCGTCTGCCGTTCGAGGCGTCGCTCCTCGCTTGGCGCGCCTGCCCCGAGGTCGAACTGGACAACCTCGGCGGCCGCCATCGCCACCTCTACCGCGCGGTGCTTAGCAGCTCGGGCATCCAGCCGGAACTCTCAGAGATCCCGCCCCTCGACTTCTTTCCGACCGAAGAGGGCTGGCGCGATCATGTCGAGCACTGCTTGGCGATCTACCGGGGAATGAGCGATTCTGCAGCCAGGATCCGGCCTGTCTCGATTTCGAGTCCGGCCCGCTAGGACGAAGGCAACGCCGGAATGGGAAGGCTTCCTTCCCGCTCCCCTCACCGGCCCGCTTGAACCTGCCAGATCTTGCCGTCCTCGATGCCCCGACCTTGACCGGCGCCCTTGACGAAGAGATGCGCCTCGTCGCCCTGAACCTCGAAACTCTCGTAGTCGCCCAAAGCGTCCACACCCAGTCACTCTCCCCAGGACAGCAATCCCGTCCGCCCGACCCCGACGGACACTTTGAGTCAGCCGCCGGTCAACTCGGGCGGCAGAGCTTGGGACCTGAAACCCACCTCCTCGGAAGCGACCGCTCGCCAGCAGATCGCGGGCCGAGATCCCTCGCCGGCCGGGCCTTCGGCGCTTGCCGCAAGGAGCCAAAGGGCGAACGCGAGCAATCCCCTCAGGTCGTCACGAGTGACGGGCTCTCTGCGGCCAGCGGTTCGCGCAACCGGTTCTTCGAGCCGGAACGCTCCACGGCCAGGTCCGAAACGGCGCCGGTATCGAGGTTCGTCAGCACCAGAGGGTGCTCGACACCCAGCGCAGCGCCGACGCTTATGATCTCGGTCAGACGGCAGCCCGGCCTCGGCAAAACAAGCCAGAGGCCCGAGCTCCCAACCGGGCCGCTCACGACGCGACCGTGGTCGATCTCCGTGACTTCGAAGCGCCCGAGACCCGCTTCACGCTCCGCAATCCCCTCCAAACATGCGGTCAGGTGCCGCAGAACCCGGGCCGGCAGCCTCGGGTTGTAGCGGCGATCGACCAGACCGTGGCGAACGAAGTAGCCCCGATCGATGTCCTCGAAGGTGTCGAAGTAGAGATCCAGGTTCCCCGCGAGCCAGGCCGCGAGGGTCGATTCGGCTACGCGGTTGGCCGTGGCCAGGTCGTCCTCGAAGCGCTCGGCGGTCACGTTGCCCGAAAAGAGAATGTGCACCTGATGCCGCATGCCGGACGTTCGCGCGAGCTCGCCGATCCGGCCAATCGAAGACCACAGCTCGAGCTCCGGCTCGCCTCGCCGGCGCAGGCGAAACACCAGACCGCCGAACACCCGACGAAGTGCGTCCGCGGCCGACAGTCGCTCGATCAATTCACTGTCGGTCAACTGAAACCCGTAGTTGGCGACATGCTTGACGTTGGCGTCGCCGATGTCGGCCGCGGAGAGGTCGCGCACTTCGTCGAGATAACAGGGCAGCGCTGGATCTCCCACGAGGCCTCCGGCGCCACGAAGCATGCGCGTAGCCACGACTTCCATCTCCCCGGGCGCGAGCATCAGTTCCCATCCGGCAAGCAGCGCTCGGTGCTGGCGAATCACGCCGTACTCGGAATCGCCGGGTATGCCGTGTGAATAGACGACGAACTCGAACCCGGCGTCAGCGAGCGGCGCCATGCGCTCACGTACGTCCTCCTTGACCAATTCCTGGAGGGTCAGCCGCACCTTGGATACCCCCATCTCCTGGAGCGCCAGGATCGCCCAGTCGTTGCGGGCGAGCCGGCGGGTGAACGGGCTCACCGAGTTGTTGGGGCGCAATACCTCCCGAGACAGCCAGTTGTCGCGCATCTCGGTACCGAGTGTGGACGGAACACTCGACCGGAGCCGGCCCATTTCCCGAAGACCGGTCCCTTCCATCGTTTCGCCCTCCCCGAGCGTCCGCCCGCAGGTTCGAATCAGCTCGTTCGCGTGCCCGTGCTCGTGAATCCTGACCAGGAAGTATCCCAGCTTGACTCGGTCGTCACGCCCTCCTTCGGCGTCCGCCGGCTGGACGCGAAACAGCTCGCTGTAGTCCTGGCGCACGAAGCTCGTCGCCGGGAGGGTGTACAAATGCGTCGTCGCGACCCGGTTGTAGAAGTAGTTGTGAACGTGCCCGGTGTAGACAGCCTCGACGCCGAAACGCTCGAAAACGCCCAGCAGCCACGAGCGCCCCGGTTCGTCGAGGTTGTCGTAGCTTCCGGGCTCGCCGCGCGCGGCGATATACGGCGGGTAGTGCATCATCACGAACAGTCGCTGGCCGCCCCCGGACGCCTGGCGCAGGTCCTCGTCCAGCCACCGCCGCTGCGCGCGCTCGGCCTCGAGCTCGGAGTTCACGAGCAGTGAGTTGAGAATCGCGAAGTGGCAGCCTTCGTGATCGAACGAATAAGTGCATCGACCGTAGCAGCGCTCGTACTGAGCTAGCGATTCCTCGCACACCCGGGGCACCGGTACCCATCCGCCCGGCTTGTCGCCGACGCAGTGGTTGCCGGGTACGAGATGCAGCGGGGACTCCAACGACCCGGCGATCGCCCCGAAGTTCTCGGCTGCACGCTCGTAGGTCGAAAGCTCGGGCAGGGGGTTGCCCATATCCCCGAGGTGCACTGTGAACGCGGGCCGGTGTCGATTCACCGACGCGACGACGTAGCGAAACCGGGCATTGGCCAGCCGGTTCGAAGCGAACGGCGACGCCGATCGATCCTCGGCCTCGTTGACGTGAGAGTCCGAGATCACCGCGAAGGTGAACAGATGATCGCCTAGCGAACGAGGCATTTGACCTCCGAGTCTACGCCCAGCGGAGCAGGAATTGCCTTTTCAGGGGTTCGGGGTCTTGGGCGGAGAGGTTCTCCCCCCGGTGGGGTCTTGTGAGCGTAGAAGAGTCCGTCCGGTGCCGTTCAGAGGCCAATCCCCCGCGTCGGCCCGTCTTCAAGAAAACGGTGGCACCGCTGTCTCGGGCACCGCTGTCTCGGCAGCCTCTCGTGGGCACCTATTCTGGCAACGAAACAACCGGACTCTTCGAGGCGTAGGGATGAGTATCGCGCCTAGGAGCCAGCCGCAAGGAATGCCCGACTACTGAGAGAGTCCGATATGAGCATCGCTCACTCCGACGAACCGATCCGACAGAAGCCGCTGCGGCTATGGCCCGGTGTGGTCATCGTGGCGCTGCAGTGGCTGGGCAGGTTCGTCGTCCCCAGGTTCGGGCCCGACGCTGCGTTCTTCGGCGTGATGATCGGCGTCTTCGGCGGTTTGCTGGCGCTCCTCGTGTGGTGGGCGTTCTTCAGCCGGGCGACGCGGGCCGAGCGCTGGGGCGCCGTGATCCTGATGATCGTCGCCCTGGTCTCGATACGGCCTCTCCTGCATGTCTCGGTCAGGACCGGGAGCATGGGGATGCTGGTCTTCTACTACGCCATCCCGACATTGAGCCTCGCGTTCGTCGTGTGGGCGGCGGCTAGCCGTCGTCTCTCTGCCGGAACTCGGTTGGCGACGATGGTGGCGACCATCCTGCTCGCGTGCGGTGTCTGGACCCTCGTCCGCAACCACGGAATCAGCTTCGATGGCGCGGATCTTTCGTGGCGGTGGGCGCAGACCGCCGAGGAGCGGCTGCTCGCTCGAGGCCCTGACGCGATGACGGCGCCGGGCGCGCACGCCTCGGCTGTGGGCGCGATAGAGACGGGCGCCGCCTGGCCCGGCTTTCGCGGACTCGACCGCACCGGTGTCGTCCCTGGGGTCTCGATCGAGACCGACTGGTCTTCCTCGCCGCCGGCCGAGCTCTGGCGCCGGCCGATCGGACCGGGCGCTTCGTCCCTCGCGGTCCATGGCGACCTTCTATACACCCAAGAGCAGCGCGGCGAGGAGGAGGTCGTGTCCTGCTACAGGCTGGCGACCGGAGAGCCGGTGTGGAGGCACAGCGACGCGGCCCGGTTCTGGGACCCGTACGTCGACGCCGGTCCGCGCGCGACGCCCACCTTGAGCGGCGGTCGCGTCTATTCGTTCGGTGCGACCGGCATCCTGAACGCGCTCGACGCGGGGAGCGGCGCCGTGGTGTGGTCGCGCAACGCGACCTCCGACACGGGCGCGGAGATCCCGTTCTGGGGCTTTGCGAGCTCGCCGCTCGTGGTGGACGACTTCGTCATCGTTCACGCCGACTCACTCGTCGCCTACGACGCTGCCACTGGAGACAAGCGCTGGGCCGGCTCGGCCGTCGGCGAAACCTACAGCTCGCCACATCTCTTGACGCTCGACGGAGTCCCGCAGATCCTGTTGCTGACCCTGAAGGGTGTGATCAGCGTCGCGCCGGCCGACGGGGCGTTGCTCTGGGAGCACGCATGGCCGGGCATCGGCGTCGTGCAGCCGGCCGCTATCGGAGACGGCGCGGACGGCGACGTGCTGATCAGCACGAGCAACATGGCCGCCATGCCGATCGGCACCCGCCGGCTCTCGGTGACGCTGGAAGGCGGCGGATGGACCGCCGAAGAGATCTGGACGTCAAGGCGGCTCAAGCCCTCGTTCAGCTCCGTCGTCGTTCACCAAGGCCACGCCTACGGCTTCGACGGCAACCACCTCGCGGCCATCGACGTCGAGGACGGCACGCGTACGTGGAAGGGGGGACGCTACGGCTCCGGGCAAGTCCTGCTGTTGCCCGACCAGAACTTGCTGCTGGTCGTCTCGGAGCGAGGTGAGCTGGCCCTGGTCGAAGCGAAGCCCGAGATCTTCACGGAGCTGGCGCGGTTCCGGGCGATCGAAGGCAAGACCTGGAGCCAGCCGACATTGGTGGGGGATGTGCTGGTGGTCCGCAACGGGGAGGAGATGGCGGCGTTTCGGCTGGCGCTGGCGGCCGGTTGACGGGAGAGCAAGAGGCGCTGGCGATCAGCGCTTCCTCGGTAGCGGTACCTCTTGGCGCGGTCGGGTCACGTTCGCCGCTGCACTTCTAGTCAGGCGGTACCAGATACGTTGCTGCTAGAGTGCCTTTCTGGCAAGCAATCCTCTTGCGAGGCCTCGCTCGTGAGCCGTGTGTTCATTTCGTACCTCCGCCACGAGACCCAGGCCGACGCCGGTCGCCTGCACGACACTTTGGTCACTTATCTGGGCGCCGAGGCCCTGTTCAAGGATGTGGCGGATCTCGAGTTCGGCTCCAGTTGGAAACACGCTGTGCGGGAAGCGCTCTCCGACTCCGTCGCCGTGCTCTTCGTTATGGGTCCTCAGTGGAGCCCTTCACCCGCGATCAAGTTCGAGCTGGAGGCCGCGCTCGCGAGCAACGTCAAGGTCGTACCCGTGCTGGTAAGAGACGCGAAGATCGAGGAAGTAACCCGTGAGCTGCCAGATGATCTTGCCCGAATTCGGGAGCAGCACGCGGTCACACTCGATCACGACGTTTGGCACCGGGACTGCGAGCGGCTCGCAGAGGCGCTGAGAAAGGTCCTGTCGGATCCTTCGAGCCCCAAGATACGGCTTGACGAACCTCCGGACCCGAACGGACTTCTTGATCACGTCCCCTCCGATCGCGATCGAGATGGCCTCCTCGCCCATGCTCGGGATCTCTCGGAGTGTCTCGACGATCCGAGCATCTGGCAAACCGCCAAGCGTGAACACGCGACTTTCTATGACGAGCTGAACCAGGCCGGCACAACCCGTTCGAAGACCAAGCTCGCCTCTACGGTCGAGCGTGGACTCGATCGACTGAGGGTGGAGCAATCGATCCGAGAGTTTCTCTCCCGCCGTCCGACGGATTGGGTCAAGAAGGATGCGCTCCTCCGATACGCGACCCAACTCGCCAGCTACCTCGAGGATCCTTCGGTGGCGACTCGGGCCGAGGTCGAGTTGAAGGAGTTCTACGAGGAACGTTCCGAGATTTCGAGGACTCGAGGCGACAGTGGGAACCCGCGCGAGCCGCTGGAGCGGTTGCAGGCCATCGTCGATGCCGCCGCCGAGCGACTCGCCAAGGAAGTGCCCGGGATCACCAAGCGGTACCCTGATCGCAAGTGGCCCGAGCCGTAGATCTCGTCCGCCGAGTCGAGCCGGCTACTGCACAAGAAAGTGTGCACTCTCCGAGAAGCGGGTGGCACCTTTCGCTCCCTTTCGCTCCCTGGGATTCCGGACACATGCTGATTTTTCTTCGGCCTCGCGATCGCGGGCGGGCGAGGACTTCGGCTTCGAGGGGGTCGCAAGAGGATATCAGCGAACGGACTGCTGGGACGGCGCGGCAATGTGGTCGACGACGCGGGCGAGAAACTCGAGCACAGGAGGGGGCGAGATTTTAACCCGTGCAACGAGTCACGAGAAGCGGACCAGCTGTAATCTTCCGGTAGTGTCCCGCTAATGGGATGCGAGAACCGAACGGATCCACGACCCGAACAGGAGCACGTAGCGTGATGACTCGCGCCGGAAGCGGGGCTTCCACCGCCGAGAAACCAGAACTGGACTGGATTCTGCTTTTCTCGGCGTGGCTGATCACTGCGGTCGCGACCGCAGGTAGCCTCTTTTTCAGCTACGTCATGGGCTTTGCTCCGTGCGTCCTCTGCTGGTACCAGAGGATCTTCCTGTTTCCCCTGGTCATCGTGCTCGCCAGAGGGCTGTTCCCGCTCGATCGCGCCGTGGTCAGGTACGCCCTGCCCCTGGCGATCCTGGGATGGCTCGTGGCCGGCTATCACAATCTCGTTTACGCCGGGATCGTCCCGGAAAGCCTGCAGCCCTGTACCCAGGGCGTCTCATGTACCGAGGAGTATCTGGAGCTCTTCGGATTCTTGTCGATCCCGATGCTCTCCTGGCTCGGGTTCACCGCATTGACCGGAGTTCTGCTCGCCGTCCACCGGAGGAGTCCCAAGTGAAACGCAACCTGTTCATCGTCACGTGCCTGATTCTGATTCTCGGTTTTTGGTTTGGCGCGTCGCAGCTCAAGAAGCGGCGCGCCGAGAAGCTGGGCTTCCTGGCTCAGGAACAAGCCTCGACTTTCGTTCGGCCTCACTCGCCCACCCTTGGCGCCGAGGATGCCAAGGTCTACCTGGTCGAGTTCACGGATCCGGCGTGTGAGACCTGTGCCGCCTTCTCGCCGTTCGTGAAGCAGATCCTGAACCGCCATCCGGGCAAGGTCCGGTTCGTGCTCCGTTACGCCCCGTTCCACGGGGGGTCGAGCGATGTGGTCCGGGTTCTGGAAGCGGCGCGGCTGCAGGACAAGTACTGGCAAACCCTCGACCTGCTCTATCGTTCGCAGAGCCTCTGGACTCAGCACCATGAGGTAAAGCTCGACCAGGTCTGGCGTCTCCTGCCCACCGTCGGGCTCGACCTCGAGCGGCTCAGGGCGGATATGAACGACCCGCGCATCACGGCCATCATCGAGCAGGATCTCGCCGACGCCAAAGCTCTCGGTGTTCGCCTGACTCCGGGCTTCTTCGTCAATGGAACGCCGCTGGAGCCGTTCGGGCTCGAGCCGCTAGCGGCGCTCCTCGGCGCGGAGCTGAGCAAGAACTACCCTGGCTGAACGCTGCTCCGATCTCCGTTCCGCACGTCCTGTCCGAAAACTCGGCCGACGAGCTTTCCAACGGTGTGCCTGGGGAGTACGCAGTTTCTTTTCGGCGAAGCTGGGATCCTCTGCTGCGGAGCTGGTTCGGGCAGGAACCATCTAAGCACTCGAATCGGGAGGGACTTAAATGGTGCCCAGGGGCGGAATCGAACCACCGACACCCTGATTTTCAGTCCCGCCTGAGCTTCCAGCCTCGACAGAGATGCTGAGACAGCAGGTGCCGGAGGAGCTTGCACGAGAGTTCGAGCCCTCGGCCCAGACGATTCGTAACTGGGTCGCACAGGGCGATCGGGATGAGGGTCGCCGCAGTGACCTTGAGTCGCTAACTTGCCAGTAAGTTTGGCCGGATTTGTGACGCTGTGGGCTCCGGCGGCGCCGCTGCTCTGAACCGCCGGTAGTCGATCAGATCCTGCTGCCTACGGTTCACTCCACCGGCCACCGTGAAAACGAGAAACTGCAGAGAGTGAGACATCGCCGAAGACTACGAGCCCCGGCCAGAGGGGTCCAGGAGGAGCAAGACACGGCCGCGTCGCCTACTTGCAGGAAAGGCCAAGCCAGGTCAGCCGACTTTTGGCACCATACGTCCTCGAAGAGATCTACGTCAGCAACCAACGTCTCGAGGTCATCGCGGACGGTATCGACGTAAGCCTGCTCGTGAATCAGCTCAATCGTCTTGGCCCCGAGCGAATGCCAGAGGAGCTTGCCCGTTCCGGTCGACGGCTCCACCGACTCGTCCACCTGAGTCAGCCATCGGTAGTCGGTTTCGTATTGGTTGAGGATCGTGTCGGGAGAGATCGCTACCAAAGGCAGGCTCGGATAGCTGGAGTGAGCGGCTGAACAACCAGGACACGGGTGGGCCGATATTACAGTTAACTGTCCTCCCTCGAGTACCTGAAAACCGGATTGAAATGTGACTGTCGGTGCGATTGCATGAAGGTGCCCCGAGCCCATTACCTCGGTCAGCGCAGCAACACTGATGGATACTTGCGCTGCACAGGTAAGGTCGTCGGTGACGACTTGCTGAAGTGTGACATTGTTCGGATCAAGCCCCGAACAAAAATTGCTAGGTATGAGGGGATCGGCGTCCAGCGCATCACCGATGCCATCATTGTCGTCATCGGGATCGGTAACATCGGGATCGCCGTCGCCGTCGGTGTCGAGCGGACCGAAGGCGGTGATCGTGCCGTTCAGACCGGTCGTGTAGACGTTTGTACTACTCGGATCGACCACGACGCGGTTGACGTTACCTTGCCCGCTCAGAAACTCGCAGTGTGTCTCGAGCAGCGTCAGCCCACCATTGCCGGCAGCGCGCGAGAACACCAGTAGCACCGAGTTCCATGACTCCGTGACGTAGACGCGGTTGCCGTCGGAGCTGATCGCGATGCCGCCGCCGCCGCTGACGCCAAGGCAGTCGAAGTCACCGGTCATGTCGAGGAACGGTGGAATGACCTCGACGAACGTGAGCATCCCGGTTGTCAGGTTGCGGGAGAACACCGCGCCGAGATCGTCGTCGCCCAACGTGCCATCGTCGAATTCGCCGGCCACATACAAGTGTTTGCCGTCGGGGCTCACCGCAAGGTCATTGGCCCCGGCGAGACCGTCGACGCCGCCAACACCGTCGGACACGGTTTGCACCAGCGTCAGCCGGCCGTCGACAAGGTCTCGCTCGAAAACAACGACGGTGCCGCTGTTCTCCGCTGCGGTGTAAACGAACTTGTTGTCGGGACTGATCGCAATGCCTTCGGCCCCGTCCAGGGAGGCGCTCTGGTCCCACTCGACCAGGGTCAGGGCGCCGGTTGTCTGATTGCGGCTGAAGGTCGTGATGGCGTCGTCGCTGCGAGCCACGACATAAACGTTGTCGCCGTTTGGGCTCACTGCCACGTCGTGTGCACCGCTGAGAAACTGGCCGCCGCCGAGTCCGTCCTTCTCGGTCTCGATAAACGTCAACAAGCCGGTGCCGGAGTTTCTGCCGAACGCTGTGACGGAGTTGTCGAACAGCGACGCCACGTAGACGTGCTTGTTGTCGGGGCTCACGGCGACGCCACGGGCACTGTCGAGCCCGTCAACGCCCGCATCCGTGTCGAACGTGGCATCGAGGAACGTGAGCGTGCCGTCGGCCGCGCGGGCAAGCGTGACAATTGCATCGTCGAAGCTACCGGTAGCATAGACGTGGTTCCCATCGGGTGCTAAGGCGATGCCCTGCGACCCATCGAGCCCGTCGATACTGGTGTTGTTGTCGGTGACAGACTGGAAGCGAACCAGTTCGTCGGCGCCCGCCGCTGTCGGGGACGCAGCGATGACAACGGCGATCAACGACACGAGCAGTCCGCTCCCCGCAGCGAACAAATTTCCGGTTCCACCCAACCACAACAACTGAGAGTCACTCAGCATCGTTCTCATCGGTTTAACCGTTTGTTGGTTTTCTGGTGTTCTTTCTAAGTTCCCCAAGATTCTAGCTGACATTCCGACCAACCCCCGGAAATAAAGGCTGAAAAAGGAAGGCCCGCCAACTGGCGGGCCGTCACTTATTGATTTTAATGGTGCCCAGGGGCGGAATCGACTGCACCCGGGGTCCCGGTGGACCGCCGGGATCATTGGGTCCACAGGAAGGAAGACGGTGTCGCGTAGCTTTTGGAGGCGAGCAAAGCCATGTCGGCCGACTGTTGACACCATTCGCGCCATTACCTTGACTCGGTATACCTCGAAAGGGTACGATCCCTCCGCGTGGCGATCCAGAGCTATGCCAACCGGCGGGTCGAGCGCTTCTTCGTCGAAGGCCGGCTGCCCAAACGCGCCGGGTGGGGCAACGTGGCCAAGGTCGCCCTGAGGAAGCTCGACATGTTGGACTACGCGGAGATGCTGACAGATCTCGCCTCACCACCGGGCAACCGGCTCGAGGCCTTGAAAGGAAACCTCACCGGTTTCCACAGCATCCGGGTCAACGACCAGTGGCGTGTCGTCTTTCGGTGGACGGTTTCCGGCCCTGCCGATGTCGACATTCGTGACTACCATTGAGGAGTGCCAATGAGTGCCATGCCAAGACGGCGAGAGCCGACGACTCCCGGGGAGATTCTCCGAGAGGAGTTTCTGATCCCGCTCGCGATGACCCAGAAGCAGCTCGCCGATCATCTCGGCTGTGACGTCAAGGTCGTCAATCGAATCGTCAACGGCAGAGCGGCGGTCAGCACCGAGATGGCGCTGAAGCTCGGCGCCGCGTTCCGGACCACACCCGAGTTCTGGCTCAACGCCCAGAAAGCCGTCGATCTCTACAAGGCCTCCAGGGAAGGAACCGAGCTGCCCCTACCCCTGGTCCGGGCGAGCTAGTGTTACAACCCTCGGTCTCGCCCAGGTTCCACAAGGCGCACAAGCCCGCCGGTCAGCGCGTCTCAGCACAACTGGAGGAAGCCGTGGGGACCAACCCGCTTGTGTACCAGAACTACCGAATCTGAGGGTAACCAAATGGTGCCCAGGGGCGGAATCGAACCACCGACACCCTGATTTTCAG
>CALZIK010000017.1 GCA_945787635.1 Thermoanaerobaculia bacterium
GAGCGGTCTGCGCCGCGGCGGCTTTGCAGGTCGCGTCGGCGGCCGCATGCGCGCTCTCGGCGGCATCGAGCAGATCGACCGAGACGATCTGGTCGTCGGCCAGCCGCTGCATGCGCTCCCATTCGCGCCGGGTGCGCTCCGCGGACACGCACGCTCGGTTCTCTTCGGCGCGGGCGGCGTCGAGCTCGCGCTCGCGCAAGAGGAGATTGGCACTCTGAGTCCGATCGTCGAGCACCAGCACGGTCTGGCCTTGCTTCACCCGGTCGCCTTCGCGAAATGGCAGCTCGACCACCTGACCACCTACTTCGGGTGACAGGCGAGCGCGGCGGCGCGCTCTCACCGTGCCCGCGCGAGAGTTGGTGATCGTGTCTTCGACCGAGCCCTTCTCGACCGGCTGCACGCGAACCTGGATCGGATCGGGTGCGAAGACCGTCGCGCGCAGGAGCCAGATCGCCATCACCAGAGCCAGCACGATCGCCAGCCTCAAACCCCACCTGCGCATGCGAGCACCATAGCAAAGCGGGCTCCTGGTGCAGCCCCCCGAATGGGTGGAATCCGAACCCCCGAAGAGCTAGTGTTCCGTGCGGTACGTTGGTTGTTGCTCCGAGAGCGCGCCGCTCAAATGTAAACGAACTTGCCGCACGGGACACTAGTAGCATGCGCTGATGACGGACTCGAAGGCAAGCCCGAAGCCCAAGTGGCCAGGACAGTGGCCCAGGCGCCTGGCTCTGGGCCTCGTTTGCGTGGCGGCTCTGGTCGCTCTGGCGATCGTCGGCCTGACGCTGGCGCTCCGCAGTCCGCGAGTCCAGCAGTCTGCTCTCGAGGGCGTGTCGGAGAGCCTGAGAGAGAGGTTTGGGGTCTCCCTGGCCGCGGAGGGCTTCGACCTCGGCATCATTGCGGGCCGGCTCGAGGTCCGCAATCTGGAGCTGCGGGCGGGGACGGCCGATCCCTTTGCCCGCTTCGAGAGCGTGCGTGTTCGTTTCGCTCCGGTCTCGTTGCTGCGCGGTCGCACTCGCCTCTATTCGGTCGAGCTGCACCGGCCGTGGCTGAGCCTGGACGCCGAGTTGCCCTCGGCACCGGATTCCGCTCCGGAGGACGAGCCCTTGACTTCCGTGCCAGTCCGAATCGACAACCTGGAGGTCACCGAAGGCAGGATCGAGGGCTCGGCGCCGGCCGGTCTGCGCGACACGCTGGAGAGTTGGCGCCTCGAAGACCTCGCAATCGATGGGCACTTCGACGGCCGGAAGCTGTCGGTCGTCGAACTCGTGAGCCGGGTCCGCGCGAGCCGACCCGAGGGCGGTCCGGTCGAGCTACGAGTCGAGGCTGCAGCGGAGGCGAGCCTCGCCGGAGATGCCGAGATCGAGCGACTGAGGGTGAGCGGAGATTCGCTGTCGCTCGACGCGAGCGGCCACGTCGGACGTGAGTGGCAGAGCTCGGCGGGACGCTTCCGGATCGAGACCGACGCCGGCGTCTGGGTTCGAGGCGAGCCCACGGGAGTCGTGCGCCTCGAGGGGGAAATCGATCTCGCCACCTGGAGCGGTGCGGCGCGGCTCGAGGCTCCGGAGCAGGCGGGAGTGCTGGTGGCGGGTTTTCTTCCGGGGGAGTTGGCTGAGGCGCTCGAGCTCGACAATACCGAGGTCGACCTCGACCTCGATCTAGAGTTGGCCGCGGACGGCGGAACGCGGCGAGTCGCCGGCGAGATGGCGGCAATTGCGAAACGAGGGGGTGAGCCGATCCTGGAGCTCGACGCGCGACCTCGCTTCGCCGTGCCGGAGGAGGGCTCGGAGGCGATCGCGGGCGAGCTCGCCGCCGAGCTCAGGCTACTGCCCCGCGCAGCGGGGACGCGCACGGTGACCGCTCGTCTCTCCACCGAGAACGCCAGAGTCGTCGAGGCGTGGACCATCGATGCGGGTGCATTGAAGGCCGAGCAGCCGAGCGTCGAACGGCTGCTGGCCACGGTGTCGGGGCTCTGGCCCAGGCTGCTTGCGCCCGCCTCGATTCGCTCTTTGCCGAAGCTCGGCGCTCTATCGGCGAGTGGAGACTTCGGCGGCAGCATCGCCGCGCCCTGGGTCAAGGCCCGCGCCGAGCTGCGTCCCGATGAGCTTGGGCGCATTCGGGTTTCGGCCGAAGGGCGACCGAGGTCGGGCGCGTGGTCGCTCGACGCCGAGGGATCGGGCCTCGAGATCGGTCACTACACCGCGTCCGCGACCGGGCGAGTCGACTTTTCCGGTCGGCTGCGCGATCTCCTCGGTTCGCCCGAGGGTTCGCTCGAAGTGGCGGCGCGCCAGATCGCGACCACCTCCGGAGAGCTGCTCTCGTCGTTGGACCTGTCGCTCGACGGCGACGAGGAGAGGGTCTCGTGGCGCTTCGAAGGTGCGTTGACGGATGGAGGCGCGCTGTCGGGCGCCGGCGGCCTTCTGCCCGGCCGCCCGGTGCGCTCGGCGGACGGCGATCTGGCCTGGCAGACGGGCGACGATCGGCTGCCGCGTATCGAGAGCTCGTTCGAGCTGAACCGTGGCGTTCTCGCGGCGAGCCTGCGCGCGCCACTTCCGGGGGAGGTCCCTCTGACGGCGCAGCTCGAGCTGCCGCTCGGCGCCCTCGAGTCGCTGCCGCAGGTGGGAGATCTCTCGGCGCTTCCGGTCGAGCGGGCCTCGGGCCCAGCGGTGCTCTCCTGGCAGGTTCCGAGCGGCGACTGGCGCGAGTTCCTGCCCTCCGAGTTGGAGGAGAGAGTCGGTCGGCTCGAGGGCGCTTCGACGGGACGCCTGACGTTCGACTTGGCCTGCCTCGCCTGCTCGGAAGGCTTGGCGGAACTCACCGGGCTGGTGGTCGATCTCGATGGACGAACGGCTGCAGCCGGCGGCGGCCTTCGCGTGCAGTTGAACGATGGTCGGGCAGCAGTCGCGCCGTGGTCGGTATCGGGTGACGGCTTCGAGCTCGAGCTAGAGGGCGAGGCGGCGTTGATGCGCGAGTGGAGCCCGGGCGATCCGGTGGCGGGCTTGATCGGAGCCGGTACCGGCAACGTTTCGGCGAGAATCGACTCCACTTGGCTGGAATCGCTTCCGATCGAGATCGTCTCGCCCGGAGAGGTGCGTGTCGAAGCGCTGGCGTCCGGCTCGCCGGCCGAGCTGGTCGGGACCGCGAGCCTCGTGGCGCCCGGGCTGCAATGGACGCTCGATGCCTATCCCACGATCGTTCTGGCCGACCCGCAAGCGGAGCTCGGGCTGGAGGGAGGGTTCGTCGAGTGGAAGAACGCGCGCGTCATCGCCGGTGACGCAAGAGTCGAGAGCGAAGGGCGGGCGCGAATCGCGGCTCCGCTGGCCGAGGCCGGCGGAAGCGTGACGGTCGCCACCGGTCTTCCGGTCGCGACGGGCGCGGCGCTGCCGTTCTCGCTCACCGACGGCCGGTTGGTGATCGCCGACGGAGAGATTGTCACCGAGGGCGGCAACGGAGTTGTGCGGGTCGAGGTGCCTCTGGACGGCCGGTCTGGCGCCGAGGTGCTGGCGCAGTGGGATCTTCCGGCCAACGACTGGGCGCCACTCGTGAAGCGCCTGGCCGGCGGCGAAGACCCCGATGTGCTGCGCCTCGCGAGCCGCGGCTCCTTGACGGTGCCGCTCGACCAGCCGGCCGCTCTTCGCGCAGACGTCCATCTCTTCGACGGTCGCATCCTGGTTCGAGGTCGCGAGACAGTCGTCGAGCCGGGTCTCGATCTTCTCGTTCAGGACGGTGTCGCGACGGTGGTTCCCTTCGAGCTTCGAACCGCGGCCGAGCGCTTTCGCTTCGAGGCCCGAGCCGAAATTGCGCGCGACTGGGCGCTCGGCGATTCGCCGGCCGATCTGATCGCGCTTTTTGAGGTTCTAGGCAAGGGCGACATCGATGCCGGCCTGCTGAATCCGTTCCTGGTGGGAGGTCGGGCCGAGGGCAGTCTGACTCTCGATCTCGACGTCAATGGGACTCCTGCGGCCTTCGGCGGGCGGATCAACGTCGAGGGGCCGGACGCCTCGATTCTGTATCGAAGCCCGTATCTCGCGAGATTCGAAAAACCGAGCCTCGACATCTCGATCTCGGCCGGCCGTGTTTTGCTGGATCGGGGCAGCTTTCAGCTCAATGACGGGGCTCTGACGGCCAGCGGGGCGCTTTCCGACGAGGGCACGACCGACCTCGCGATTCAGGTATCTGATGCCGTGTTCCGGCTCGACTACGGTTTGCTGGCCAACCTCGGAGCCAACCTGCGCTATCTGGTGGGAAGTGATGGCGCTTCGACGATCTCGGGGACCGTCGATGTCGATCGGGGCGCTCTGACCCGGAGCGTTCAGCTCGATCTGGATCTCTTGAGTCAGCTCCTCGCTCCGATCGACCTGACAACGACCGAGGACGATCCTCTGGACTTGATCGCCCTGGATCTCGCGGTTCGCACCCGCGAGGGCGTGCGGGTCAAGAACAACCTCGGCGACCTCCTGGTGCGTTGGGAGCCCCTGGGCGTCACCGGAACGCTGGCGCGACCGGTCATCGAAGGCAGCCTCGAGGTCGACCCCGGCGGCCTCCTCTACGCCTACGGTCAGACCGTCCGGCTCGACAAGGCGGTGATCGAGTATCCGGGCGAGGAAGGGATCGAGCCGCGCCTCGACTTCGAGGCCACCACCTCGCTCGAGGATCCGACCATCGGGCGGCTCGCCGGCGACGATCCGTTTCGCGCCGGCGCGGCGCGGCCGGCGAGAGGAGAAAGCGCCGCGCCGATGCGAGAGGAGGTCACCGCCGATCTGGCCCGCTACTACGGCGAGCAGTTCGCCGGACGGGTCGGCGAGTCGGTGGGCGTGCAACTCTCGTTGCGACCGTTGCTCATCTTCGGCGAGACCGATCCGGGCGCGCGGCTCACGGTGAGCCGCGACCTCTCCTCCTATTTCGCTCTGGCTGCCTCGGTCGACCTGACCAACGCCGGCGCCCGCACCTACCTGCTCGAGGCGCACGAGCTGCGCCAGCTTCCGCGGCTGGTCGCTCAAGGGTTCACCGATGACGGTTCATCGTACGGCGGCGCGTTGCTGCAGCGCCAGGAGTTCGGCGGCTCGAAGCGCGCCGATGCCGAGGACCTGCCGCGGATCTCGAAAATCGAGACTGATCCCCCGAGGAAGGTTTCGCGCCGTGGCCTCAAGCGGGCCCTGGCGATCGAAAAGGGCGACCCCTTCGACGCTCGTCAGAGGTTCGTGGCCGAGGTGGAGCTGGTCGACTACCTGATGCGCAAGGGCTATCCCGACGCTCGAGTGACGGTGCGAACGGTGGCCGAGGAGCGGCGCGACCGGAGGGTTCGGCTTGTGGTGGAGATCCAGCCGGGTCCGTTCGTCGAAGTCGCGTTCGAGGGGGAAAAGATCGCCAAGCCCCTGCGGCGGTTGATCCAAAGTCTCTACCGGCCCGACTTTTTCGAAGCCGAGTCGATCGAGGAGATGAAGCTCGAGACGGTCCGAGCGCTACGCAGCCGCGGCTTTTTGGAGCCGAAGGTCGAGGTCCGGGTCGAGCCGCTCGACGCGGAACGGCCGGCCAGCGATCGGAGGGTGATCGTCAGCACCGAGGGCGGCATCAAGATGTCTTCCGAGTCCCCGATCTTCCTGGGGATCGGGGCGGACGACGTCGAGCGCCTGAACGCCGTGTTCGCCAACGCCGTGCAGCGTGTCGAGCTCGCGGTTGGGCTGCCATCGGCGGATCGCCGGTTGGTCGCTGCGCTCGACGGACTCGGCTACCCCGAAGCTCGCATCGTGAGCCGATACCAGTCGCTCGGTGAGCGTGTGCTGACCGTCGAGCTCGAGCCCGGTCCACGGCGCACGGTCGCCTTGGTCGAGGTCGAGGGCGTGGATGCTGAGCGGATACCGGAAGTGTCGCGCGCTGACCTCGAGAGGAAAGTCACGATCGCCGCGGGCGACCCGCTGCGGCGAAGCCAGCTGTCGCGCTCCGCGATCGCCGTCGAGCGCGAACTCGCGTCGAAGGGCTATCTCGACGCCAGGGTACGCACAGTTCTCGAGCCGGCCGCGACGGGCGACCCGTATCTGACCCGGGTACGCCTTCTGGTCGAGCCGGGTACGTTGTCACGACTCGGTGAGGTCGAGTTCAGGGGGCTCCGTTCGACCCGCCCGCGCTTTGCCAAGAAGGTGGCAGAGCTCAAGACCGGGGAGCCGCTGACCAGGGACGATCTTTCGCGAGCCCGCAGCGCGCTCTGGCGCACCGGGCTCTTCAGGGGGGTCGGAGCCGAGACGGTGGAGTCCCAGCCCGGCGTTCAGCTGGTGACCTTCGATCTCGAAGAACGGGCTCGATATCGGCTGACCTACGGCCTCCGTTGGGACTCCGAAGACGGCGCTGGAGCGGTTTTCGACGCCACCGACGACAACTTCCTGGGCCGCGGCTGGACGCTCGGAATGCGCGCACTGACCTCGAACGACGAGGATAGTCTGCGGTTCCTGGCGCGGGTGCCGCGCGCCTTCAGCGGTCCCGGCGCCCTCGAGCTGTTCGCCGCGGCGCGGCAGTTCAGCGAGACCAGCACCGACGTCATCTTCGGCACGGTCGAAGTGCCGGTGTCGGTGCTCGAGAGCACCTTGCAGTACTCGCACCCGGCCTCCCAGCGGACGACCTACCGGATCTACGGTCGATATACGGACACCGAGCGCAAGCTGCCCTTCTTCGACCTGCGAGTGAGAAATCCCCAGCTCGGCCTGCAATATGTTTTCGACAGTCGCTCGCCGGAGGCGCTCACCGAGACGGGCGCCTTCGCCAGCGTCGATCTGTCGGGCTCCCAGGAGTTTCTGGGTGGAGATCTGCGGTACGCCAGAATGTTCTCGCAGCTCAACCTCTACCGGCCCGCCGGCAGGCTCTTCGGTTCGCGCCTGTCCTGGTCGCAGTCTTTCCGGCTGGGTCTCGCCGAAGCCTTCGGTCAGGTGCTGATTCGGGACGTGCGGTTTTTCGCCGGTGGTGAGTTCTCGGTTCGAGGCTACGGGAGCGACTCCCTGGGAGAGCTGGAGCTCTTTGGCGCCCAGGTCGAGGCGACCGGCGGCTCGGCGCTCCTGGTGATCAGCCAGGAGCTCCGCTGGCGCCTCTTCAATGACTACTCGCTGGTCTTTTTCGCCGACGCCGGGAACGTCTGGCAGGAGGTTGGAGACCTGGGTTCGGATCTGTTCACGTCGTCCGGCCTGGGGCTACGCGCCGTGACCCCGGTGGGCCTCCTTCGCCTGGACATCGCTCACGCTCTGAAGCAGCGAATCGGGGTCGATCCCGAATTCAAGATCTACTTCGGTCTCGGAACCACCTTCTAGGTCAGGGCTAGCTGAACGAAGCCAGGATCTGCTTCGCGGTGGCCGCTTCGGGAGCGTCGGGCGCCAGCTTCACGAACCGGTCGAGATCGTTGAACAGCAGGTCCTTGCGGCTGAGCTTTCCGGCGGCAAGCCCGCGGTAGTAGTAGGCATAGGCTATCCCGGAGTTCTTGTCGAGCGCTTGCGAGAGCAGGTCGAACGCTGCCTGGAACTTGTCCTGGTAGAAGTGGGTGACTCCCAGCTGGTAAAGGACGGTGGCGTCGCTCGGACGGAGCGAACGGGCCTTCTCGAGCGTCGCAGCAGCCTCGGAGAAGCGCTTTTGCCGCTGCTGAGCCACGCCTAGAAAATAGAGCGCGTCGGGATCGTCCGACTTGGCCTGCACCAGGCTCCGCGCGCGCGCTTCGGCCTGCGCATACGCGTCATCGGCCTGGCTCCGCTTGCTGTCGTACGCGTACGCGTCGCCGAGGAACAGCACCGGCGCCGGATTGCGCGTGTCGAGGTCGGCGGCCTTGCGAAGCTCGCCGGCTGCGGCCTGGTATTGGCCGTTCATTTCGAGGACCCGCCCGCGGGCGGTTGCCGTCCAGACGTCGTTCGCCGGCGCGCCGTCGAGACTGCGCTGCGCCGCCGCGACGTCGTAGGCGAGCAGATGGCGCTCGGCCTCGCGGACTGCGGTTGGAGGAGCCGAGAGACCGGTCGCGGGCGCGGATTCGGCCGGTGCGGTCGATTCCGGAGGCGGAGTCGAACTTTTCTTTTTCTTCTTCTTGTCGGCACTGGCGTTCTCGACGCTCGTGGCGAGCAGCAGCGCGGCCGCCGTGAGGCCGAAGAAAAGGAGCTTGCGCAGGGAGGTGAGCTTCATTTTTGGTTCTCCTGAGTTGTGCGGCACGTCGAGCGGCCGCACAATGTGTTCAAAGCAAATCGGATGCCATGGCACGGCGGGCTGAGATCCTACCGCTCGGCATCGGCCTAGACCACGCGGATCCGATCGAGCCCGTCCTCAGGGGGTGGGAACTGCGGGTCCATTTCATCCAGTGTTGCGGTCAACACCCGGGCGATGGCGAGGTTTCGGTACCACTTCTGGTCGGACGGGATTGCGTACCACGGGGCGTGCTCGGTGCTGCATCGGCTCAAGGCATCCTCGTAGGCGGCCATGTAGTCGTCCCACTGCTTGCGCTTGTCGAGATCGTCGCGGGAGAACTTCCAGTGGCGGGAGGGGTCCGCCAGCCGCTTTTCCATCCGCTCTTTCTGCTCCTCCTTCGAGATGTGCAGAAAGAACTTCCGAATCGTTGTGCCGGTGTCCGCCAGGAGCTTCTCGAACTGATTGATCTGCTCGTAGCGCCGGCTCCAGACGTCTTCGGGTACCAGCGAGTCGACCCGAACGATCAGGACGTCCTCGTAGTGCGAGCGGTTGAAGACGCGAATCATGCCCTTGGCGGGAACCGCGCGATGGATGCGCCACAGGTAGTCACGCGCGAGCTCGCGCTGGCTCGGGGCCTTGAACGATTCGACTCGTACACCTTGCTGGTTGAGGCCTTCAAAGACCCTGCGAATCGTCGAGTCCTTGCCACCGGCGTCCATCGCCTGAAGGACCACCAGCAGCTTCTGCTTGCCTTCGGCGTAGAGTCGAAACTGAGAGTCGACCAGCTTACGACGAAGCGTCTTGAACTCCCGTTCTGCCTTCCTACGGTCAGCGTGAAAGCCCTCGGCCCGAGTCGGAAGGCTGGCGAGGCTCACCGGTCGGTCCGGGACGATTCGGTGGGTGTCGGGCATGCTGGTCTCCTTCATCGAGAACACGGTCTCGGCGTGATCGGGAACATACCGCACAGGGCGCGGGGCATCTACTTCGGGGACGCGACGTCGGGAAGCGGATAACATCCACGCGTGTTCGAGCCAGTCACCCTGCCGGGTTGGCTCGTCGCCGGCTTGATTCTGGCGACGGCCTGGCTGATGCTGGAGCGTCTCTTCGTGCCCGGCGTTCGGTGGTTTCTCCGGCGGCGGGTCAATCGCGTCCTCGACGAGGTCAACACCCGGCTGCAAATCCACGTGCAGCCTTTCAAGTTGACCAAGAGGCGGGTCCTGATCGACCGGTTGATGTTCGATCCCCAGGTCCTCGCCGCGGCCGAGGAGTTCGGTCGGGTCCACGACATGCCGCGCGAGCTGGTCATGAAGAAGGCCGAGACGTATGCGCGCGAGATCGTGCCGTCCTTCAACGCCTACATGTACTTCCGGTTCGGCTACTGGCTATCGCGGCGGCTGGCGCGGGCCCTGTTCCGGGTGCGCCTGGGCTACTCGGACGAGGACGCGCTGGCCGAGGTCAAGCCCGACTCGACCATCGTCTTCGTCATGAACCACCGCAGCAACATGGACTACGTGCTGGTGTCCTATCTCGTCGCCGAGCGGACCGCGCTGTCGTACGCGGTGGGCGAGTGGGCACGGATTTTCCCGCTGGAGTCGCTGCTTCGCTCGATGGGCGCCTACTTCGTGCGGCGGGAGTCACGCAACGATCTCTACCGGCGGGTGCTGGCCCGCTATGTGGACATGGCGACTCGGGAAGGGGTGACCCAGGCGGTCTATCCCGAGGGAGGTCTGTCGCGCGATGGACGGCTCGGGAATCCCAAGCTGGGTCTTTTCGACTACATGCTGAGGTCGTTTGACGCCGAGTCCTCTCGCGACATCGTGTTCGTGCCCGTGGGGCTCAACTACGACCGGGTTTTGGAAGATCGGACTCTCCTGGCCGACCTCGACCCGGGCTCTCCTCGCAAGAAGGGGCTCGCGGCGGTGGCCACGACGATCGGATTCTGGGCGAAGAATTTTCGACTTTGGCTGCGAGGGCGCTGGTTTCGGTTCGGCTACGCTTGCGTCAGCTTCGGAACGCCGGTCTCGATGCGCGCGTACCTAAGGGAACACGATCTCGATCTCGGCAAGTTGGAGCGCGCGGCGCGATTCGAGCGGGTCGGCCAGATCGCTCGCGATCTCATGAATGGGGTCGGCGAGGTGGTGCCGGTGTTGCCCGTTTCGCTGGTCGCGGCCGTCTTGCTGCGCCAGCCGGAGCGGGAGTGGACCAAGCTCGACGTCAAGTCCGAGGTCAGCAAGCTGATGGCGGAGCTCGAGCGGCACGGAGCTCACGTTTACGTTCCCCGAAGCGACGGCGACTACGCCATCGAGGTGGGCCTGCGCGCTCTCACCCTTCGACGCGTAGTGGTCGAGACCGCGGGCATCTTTCGGGTCCGTGACCAGGAGCGGCGGCTCCTGGAGTTCTACGCCAACTCGATCGCCCACCTCACGGGGAACTAGTCGGCGAGCATTCCTCTCACGGTGCTCTCGAGCCTGGTCATGCCGGCGGCGGCGCCGATCGCGAGGGCGTCTTCCGCGCTCGCCCCCTCGAGGTGGAAGGCCCGCAGTGCGAACGCCGCTCCGACCCTGTTGCTGCTGCCGCAGTGAACGAGCACCGGCCGCTCGGCGGTCTCGAGGGCGAGGTCGAGCCGGCGAGCGACGTCCTCACTGAGCCCTGCGGCGCCCTCGACGGGGATCGAGATGTAGATGAGGCCGAGCTCGTCCATCCACCGGGGCTCGTCGCGCGTGCCGCGCTCGGTCGGCACTCGAAGGTTGATCACCGTGCGCAGGCCCCGCTCACGGAGCTCTTCGAAATCGTCCGCGGAGGGCTGACCGCCGGTGAGGACACCCGGCCAGGGCTCGTTGCCGTACGGTACGAGCTCGGCGAGACTTGCCTGCGTCGGGGCAGTCCCCTCGGAGGTCGCTGTCTCTTTTTGGGCGCTCGAGCCGCCTGGCGAACAGGCCCAGGTCGCAGTCAGGAAGAGAGTGATCGCAAGCTTGGAATAACGGCTAGGGGCAAACTTCATGCGCCGATTCTAGCTGTTTCACCGCAGTCAGACTCTTCGCGCGGGGACGCCGGGCGGTGGCTGCCCGCGGACTGCTAGCGCGGGTACAGGCGCTCGTGCTCGACGAACGACTCGATGGCGTCCTCCGCACCTTCGGGAAACGACAGGAACTTCACGCCCATTCCGGCACGCGGGCTGCGCGCCGCTCCCTCGTGGCGAACGACCTGCGCGCGGCCGTGAATCGGCGTGAAGCGCTTGGGCAGCGTGAAGTTGAAGACGAACTCGGTGCCGACCGGAAGGGGCTCGGTGCTGTCGAGCAGCATCCCGGAGCGGGAGATGTCGCGGGTCCGGCAGTGCCGGCGGCTCTGCGCGGCTCCGGTCTCGACCTCGAGCTCGACATCGAGGCGCGCCGATGCCCTGATTGCAATTCCAAGTGCGTGGCTGACGATGCGGTCGAGCTCATGGGTGCTCTTGCTCGCATCGACGAGCAGGATTCTGGAATTTTCATACGCCAGCGCGGCTTCGTATTGCATCCCCTCGGCGAGGAGCACCAGCGGCGTATCGGCGTTGAGAGAGAATCTCTGGGTCATGCCGCTGGCGAGGGCCGGTACGCTGAGGTCGGTCAGCGGAACGCGGGCGAGGATCAAGGCGAACCGCTGCTGCGCGGCGGCCTCGAGACCCTGCTGGCCGGTCCCGACCCGGAGGCTGGGGAGGCCGGTGCGGCTCAGGAAACTGCCGAAAAAGTACCGGGCCTCCTCTTCCGACGCCACGACGAGGAGCTGCTTTTGCGCTGCGGGGACTGCGGTTGGCACGCCGACAGCTTCGCCCGGATCCCCCGACGGTGACAATGGCGCAGTTCACACGCGCCTGGGCTCGATGAAGGCAGCTCTTGCCGCGTCATATGGTCGTTTGGCTATTCACGCTCGCCGGTCAGCTCCAAAGCCAGCCGGGCCGCGAGTTCGGCGTTGTTCGTGAGGAGCGCTCGGTTGCACGCAACGCTCCGGCCGTGGGTGGCGCGATTGATCCTGTCGAGCAGAAACGGCGTCACGAAGCGGCCGCGGGCGGGCTCCCGCTCGAGGGCGCTCAGGGTCTCGGCTAGAGCGTTTTCATACAGCTCCTCGGGCATCTCGGACTCGGGAGGAATCGGATTCGAAACCAGGATCCCGGTCGCTCGGCCGGTCTGTCGACCAAGCGCGAGATGGATCCGAATGACACGCGCCAGCTCGAGCACGGTGTCGCACCGCGCATCGACGGGCAGGCCGCTGTCGCGGCGGTAGAACGCTGGGAAGGTGTCGGTCGTGTATCCGAGAACGGGTACGCCTCGGGTCTCCAGGCTCTCGAGCGTTCTCGGCAGGTCGAGAACCGCCTTGGCTCCCGCGCAGACGACCGTGACCGGGAACCTCGCCAGGGCTGTGAGGTCCGCTGAAACGTCGCCGGTTCGCTCGGCGCCGCGATGGACGCCACCGATACCGCCGGTTGCGAAAACGCCGATGCCGGCGAGGTGAGCGAGCACCATGGTCGCCGCAACAGTGGTCGAGCCCGGCTCGCCGGCCGCCAGCACCGGAGCGAGGTTGCCGAGGTTGACTTTGGCCGCGCTCGAGCTCGCCAGGCGCTCCAGCTCGGCACTGGAAATTCCGATCCGAGCCCGTCCGTCGAGAATGCCCACGGTGGCCGGTACTGCGCCCCGCTCTCGAATAAGCGATTCGAGCTCGAGGGCGACTTCGACTCCCAGCGAGTGGGGGAGACCGTGGGTCACGACCGTGGTCTCGAGCGCGACCACCGGCAGCCCGGTTGCCAGGGCTGCTTCGACCTCGGGTGAGACAGCGAGAAGGCTGTTCATCGCGGCACTCCGCTTCCGAACCACTCGAGCAGGCGCGAGCGCGATTGCGATTCGCGGGCTTCGAGAAGGGCTGAGGCGCCCCGCCCTTCGAGTGCGAAGCTCGCCGAGACGACCCCCTGGCGGAGAGCCTCTTCGAGAGGCCGGCCCTGGGCCAACCCGGCGAGGAGCCCGCCCGCTAAGGCATCGCCGGCACCCGTGGGGTCGACGATGTCCGAGCTTCGCGCCGCCCACTCCGCGACCGAGCGCGCGACGGGGTCGTAGGCCACGCCACCGAGAGCGCCGCGCTTGAGCACCAGGAGGCGCAACCGGCTGGCCGTGCCAGGCTCGCCCGCGAGGGTTCGAAGCACCTCGGCCGGCTGGTCGAACGCACCGGGGATCAGGACCTCGTCCTCGCTCAACAGAACGGCATCGGCGCGGTGGAAGGCGCTACGGCATCGGTCGATGGAGGCTTGATCGACCAGCTCGAACGGGTCGAGCGAGACCAGCGGGCTTCGGGCTCGGAGGGGTGCGTCGAGCCACTCTTCCTGGACCGCAAGCGGCATGGGCGCGAGGTGCATCGCCGCGGTGCGCCAGCTCACCGGGAGCTCTCCCGGCCGCGGCGACATCTGCGAGTGGGTGGGCGTGTCGAGCCGGTGCACCACCTGGCGCCGGCGACCTTCGTAGAGAAGCCAGGTTCGCATGCCGGGTCCCAGAACTCGCCGGACACCGGCGAGGTCGATGCCGCGACCTTCGAGGGCTCCAAGGATCGCCGCGGGGTAGTCCTCGCCGACGACGCTCCCGATCCCCACTTCGATGCCCCACAACCTGGCTCCCAGGGCGGCGTAGAGCGCTGCGCCGCCCGGTTGTCCGATCGACGTTGTGCCGTCCTCATAGACGATGTCGTCGACGATCAGGTTGCCGAGAATGACCAGCTCGGGGTTCACGTGCCGGTTGCCGACTCGCCGAAAGCGCCGACCATTGCCTCCAGCCGCGCGGGATCCGGCGGATTCGACCAGAGACCGTCCACTTTGAGTGAGGAGCCCACGATGAGCGCGTCGGCTTGTCGATACTGTCCGACGTTGTCCGACGTGACGCCGGATCCGACCAGAGTCGCAATACCGACGCCGGCGTGAACGGCCTCGACGTCCGACGCATCCGTTGCCCGAGCGGTGGCCGCGCCGGTGACCACGACGCCGTCGGCGAGGAAGAACTCCGCGGCTCGGGCCGTTTCCAGGAGATCGACATCGGCGGTCAGCGCGTGGGAAGAGTGCTTCTTCTTGATATCGGCGAACACACGGATCGATTCGGCGCCGATCGACCTGCGGTAGCGGAGAAGCTCTCCGGCGTCGGATTGGAAGAGTCCTTCGTCGGCGACATGGGCGAAAACCCAGCCCTCGACCCGAACGAATGCGGCGCCGCTGGCTTGTGCCACGGCGAGGGCTTCGCGATTGGCACCGGCGAGCACCTGTATCCCGAGCGGGATCCCGACCGCCCGGGTGACGGCGCTGGCCGCGGCGGTCATGGCGGCCACGACCTCCGGCCCCACCGAGCGCCGAAGATATGGCCGATCGTGCATATTCTCGACGATCAAGCCGTGAAATCCGGCGTTGCGCAGGAGGCTCGCTTCGTCGACTGCTCGGGCGACGATCTCCTCGAGCGAGAGCTGATGAGAGGGAGTTCCGGGCAGCGCCTGCAGATGTATCACGCCGATGAGAGCGCGCTCGACTCCGAAAAGAGACGAGATCACGGCCTTGTCGTCCATGGCGTCGAGGCTAGCAAACATCGGCCGGCCCCGGGTGGCGCTCGGCTCTCTCATACGCTCGGGGAAAGCGGTATGCTGGGGTCCGAGCCCGCCGCTCTCCGCTTGCCTGCCCTTCCGGTGAGTCACCCGAGGAAACCAGTATGAAACGCCTAACGATCATCTCTCTGCTGCTAAGCGCGCTGGTCGTCACCGCATGCCCAGAGCCGACCGTCGAAGTCGAGACGGTCCCGAAGGTTCCGGTCACGACCTCGTCCAAGAAGGCGCTCAAGTACTTTCTGGTCGGGCAGCAGCTGGCCGACAAGCTGCGGTTTGCCGATGCTCGGGACGAGTTTCTTCGGGCGATCGATGAAGACCCGCAGTTCGCACTCGCCTACCTCTATCTCGCCACCAACTCGGTGTCGGCGAAGGAGTTCTTCTCGTCCTTTAAAAAGGCCGTCTACCTGGCCGACGAAGTGTCGGAGGGAGAGCGCCATTGGATCCTGGGGCAGGACGCGGGCAATCGCGGCAAGCCGGAAGAACAGCTCGCCCACTACGAGGCGCTACTCGATCTCTATCCCGAGGATGAGCGAGTTCACAACCTCCTGGGCATCTACTACTTCGGGCGCCAGGAGTATGACCCGGCGATCGAGCATTTTGCCAGAGCGATCGAGATCGAGCCGACATTCTCCCAGGCGTACAACATGCTGGGGTACGCGAAGCGCGCGCTAGGCGACTACGAGGGCGCCGAGTGGGCCTTCAAGAAGTACATCGAGCTGATCCCTGACGAGCCCAATCCTTATGATTCTTACGCCGAGCTCCTGATGAAGATCGGCCGTTTCGAGGAGTCGATCGAGAACTATCGCAAGGCGCTCGAGAAGAACCCGCAGTTCGTCTTTTCCTTCGCGGGAATTGGAAACAACCAGATGTTCGCCGGCGATTTCGAGGCCGCCCGGGCGACGTTTGCCGAGCTACTGGGCCGTGCGCGCAACAACGGCGAGCGCCGTACCGCGCACTTCTGGACAGCGGTGTCCCATGTGTTCGAAGGCGATCAGGCCGGCGCGGTCGCGGCCGCCAAGGAGATGGCGGCGATCGCCGAGGCGGAAGACGATTTTGCCGCCCTTTCCGGGGACGCGAACCTGATTGGCAACATCCTGCTCTACATGGGTTCGCCGGGCGAGGCCTTGAGTGAGTTTCGCCGGGGCGTGGAGCTGGCGGAGCAGGCCGACGTGAACGAAGACGTCAAGGAGAACGCCAGGCGGAACCTGGCGTACCACGAGGCGCGAGTGGCGATCTACTCGGGAGATCTGGCTGCGGCTTCCGAAAAGAGCGACTTGTTTCGTGCCGCCGCCGCGGCCGTGGGCCTTCCCGGCGAAATGCGGCGCTCGCACGAGCTCGACGGCATGCTGGCGCTCGAAGCGGGCGATCCCGCCGCGGCTCTGGTCGAGCTCGAGCAGGCGAACGCCCAGAACCCGATCGTGCTGTTCTGGATGGCAAGGGCCGCATTCGAGCTCGCCGACGTCGACAAAGCGCGGGATCTGGCTGACCAAGCCGCCCACTTCAACCAGCTCACACCGAACTTCGCCTTCATCAAGAGCCAGGCCGATCGCCTGGTCGAGCAAATCGCCGCCGCCGAGTAATCGCTCGGCGCGCGGAGTTCTCCGAGGAGTCATGCATGCGCTTTCTCATCGCGACCGCCGTGGTTTCGTCTCTGCTCGCCGGCTGCACCTCGCAGGGGCCGGTGGCGGGGCCGACCGGGCCTCCGTCGAAGGATCCCGATAAGGCTGCGCCGCCAGCCCAGACCGCGATGCCAGCCATGCCTCAAGAGGCTCCGCACCACGCAGCTCCCGACGTCGCCACGGCCGGTTCTCTTCCGCCGGTCGCCAGGCGCATGCCGAAGACGTTCGAGATGCACGGTCACACCCGCTTCGACGACTATTTCTGGCTGCGCGAGCGAGACAACCCCGAAGTGATCGAGTATCTCGAAGCCGAGAACGCCCATGTGGCCGCCTCAATGGCAGGCACCGAGGCATTTCAAGAACGGTTGTTCGGGGAGATGAAGGGGCGCCTCAAGGAGGATGATGCCTCGGTGCCCTACGAAATCGATGGCAGCTTCTACTACGACCGGTACAGCGAGGACGCCGAGTACAAGCTCTATTGCCGCAAGAAGGGAAGTCTCGCGGCGGACGAAGAGATCATTCTGGACGTCAACGCGCTCGCCGAAGGATTCGAGCACGTTCGCGTCAACCGAGTTCAGCCCAGCCCGAGACAAGACGTGCTCTCCTACGCCATCGACACCGTCGGCCGCCGGTTCTACACGCTCAATTTCCGTGACCTGGGAAGCGGCGAGAATCTTCCTGACGTGATCGAGAACGTCACCGGCAATCACGCCTGGGCGAACGACAACAAGACCGTCTTCTACACCAAGCAGCATCCGGAGACGCTGCGCTGGTACCGGATCTACAAGCACGTGCTCGGCTCCGACCCGGATACCGACGAGCTGGTCTATGAAGAGGCCGACGAAGAATTCAACGCCTACGTTTGGAAGACCAATTCGAAGCGCTTCATCATTCTGGCCTCGGAGCAGACGCTTTCGAGCGAGCATCGGTATCTCGACGCTGACGACCTGGATGGCGAGTTTCGGGTCTTTCTTCCGCGCGAGGAAGATCACGAGTACTCGATCGACGATCTCGGCGACGACTTTCTGATCCGCACGAACTGGGAGGCCACGAACTTCCGGCTGATGCGGGCTCCGGTCGGCGCCCGATCGAAGAGCGACTGGATCGAGGTGATCCCCCATCGCGAGGATGTCTTCATAGGCGGCGCGGAGGTGTTCAAGCGCTTCATGGTGGTCTCCGAGCGCAAGGACGGCCTGATCGGGATGCGCGTGGTCCCCGCGGACGGCTCCGAAGAGCACTACCTCGATTTCGGCGAGCCGGCCTACGATGCCTACTTCTCCGACAACAAGACGTTCGACACGCAGGTGCTGCGCTACGCCTACACCTCCTTGACCACGCCGGATTCGATTTTCGACTACGACATGGAGACCCGGGCCAAGACTCTACGCAAGGAGGATGAGATCCTCGGCGGTTTCGACAAGCGCAACTACGTGACCGAACGGCTGTGGGCTCAGGCTCGAGACGGGGCTCGAGTGCCCATTTCGATCGTGTATCGGAAGGGCTTTGTCAGGGACGGCAGCCGGCCGCTGCTTCTCTATGGCTACGGTTCGTATGGTTCTTCGATCGACGCGGCCTTTCGCCCGCGCCGGTTGTCGCTTCTTGATCGAGGCTTCGCGTTCGCCATCGCGCACATTCGCGGAGGCCAGGAGCTCGGCCGCCGGTGGTACGAGGACGGCAAACTGCTCAAGAAGATGAACACCTTCACCGACTTCATCGACAGCGGCCGTTTCCTGGTATCGGAGGGCTACACCAGCCCCGAGCGTCTGTTCGCGATCGGCGGCAGCGCCGGGGGGCTTTTGATGGGCGCAGTCGCCAACCTGGCTCCGGAGCTATTTCACGGGATCGTCAGCCACGTGCCGTTCGTGGACGTCGTCACCACCATGCTCGACGCCGACATTCCGCTCACGACCAGCGAATACGACGAATGGGGCAATCCGAACGAGAAGCCCTACTACGACTACATGCTGTCGTACTCACCGTACGATCAGCTCGAAGCCAAGCGCTATCCGCACACGCTGGTCACGGCCGGTCTGCACGACTCCCAGGTGCAGTACTGGGAGCCCGCCAAGTACGTGGCGAAGCTGCGCCGGCTCAAGACCGACGATAACCTGCTACTCCTCAAGACCAACATGGAAGCCGGCCACAGCGGCGCCTCCGGTCGCTTCAAGCGCTACCGCGAGACGGCGCTCGACTACGCCTTTCTTTTCCGCCTGTCCGGGATCACCGACTAGAATCGCGGGCGTATGCCGGATTGGGTTTGCCGTCGTACGTGGTTGATCGGCGTACTGGCGGGGATCTTCGCGCACTCGGTGGCGATGGGGCAGGGCCTGGAGCTCACCTCGAGCTTGCTGGTCGGCGGGCTGAACCGGCCCCTCGGGGTGGTTCAGGCCGGGGACGGCTCGGGACGGCTGTTTCTGGTGCAGCAAAGCGGCCAGATCCTCATCCACGACGGCACCGGAGTCTTGCCGACCCCGTTTCTGGATATCAGCACGAAGATCAGCTGCTGCGGCGAGAAGGGCCTGCTCGGACTCGCGTTTCATCCCGGTTATGCGGCGAACGGGTTCTTCTTCGTCGCCTACACGGAGTCGGCACTCAACGGCGCCAGTCCGCCGCAAAACGACGTCATCGTGGCGCGCTATCAGGTCTCGGGAGGGGATCCGAACGTCGCGAACGCCGCTTCCGAGGTCATCCTGATGGACATCTTTCAGCCCTTCGGCAACCACAACGGCGGCCATCTGGCCTTCGGGCCGGACGGCTTTCTGTACATCGGATCCGGTGATGGCGGTTCGGGTGGGGATCCCAGCAACCGGGGGCAAAATCTGAACACCCTCCTGGGCAAGCTCCTGCGGATCGACGTCGACTCGGCCGACCCCGGTCGGAACTACGCGGTTCCCGCCTCGAACCCGTTCGCTACCGATGGGCTGGCCGGCTGCAACGACTCGTGCCTCACACCGTCGACGTGCGGCTCGACCTGTGACGAGATCTGGTCCTACGGCCTGCGCAATCCCTGGCGGTTCACCTTCGACCGCGAGAAGGGAGATCTTTACCTCGGAGACGTTGGGCAGGACAAGTGGGAGGAGGTCTCGTTCCAACCGGCAGCGAGCACCGGAGGCGAGAACTACGGCTGGAAGGTGATGGAAGGCACCCACTGCCATCCGCCGGATCCTTTCGAGTCGTGCACCCCGCCGGCCGGCCACCTGCCCCCCATCCTCGAATACGATCACGGCGCAACCGGCGGTTGCTCGGTGACCGGCGGCTTCGTCTATCGAGGCAGCACCCATCCACGACTCGATGGCGTGTATCTCTACGGCGACTTCTGCTCCGGCCGGATCTGGGGCACGGTGCCACGCTGCGATGGCGTCTGGCAGTCGAGGCTTCTGCTCGACACCCCGTTTTCGATCTCGAGCTTTGGCGAGGACGAGGCAGGGGAGCTTTTCGTGGCCGATCTGGCCAATTCCACCGGAGAGGTCTACCGGCTCTCGCTGACCGCGGGCTCGGGCGGTCCCGATCTGCAAGTCTCTCCCATGCCGATCGACTTCGGCAGTCCACCGATCGCTTCGCTCGAAGTCACCTTTACGAATGCCAATCCCGGGCCGGAAGCGCTCGAGATCGAGGGCCTCGCGCTCGCGACCGGCGGCGATTTCGCCCTGAATGTCAACGGCGGCTCGACGCCGTGTGCGTCCACATCGCCCTGTCTCCCGCCGGGTGCGAGTTGCACCGTCGAGCTCACGTTCTCGGGCTCCGGGAGCGCGTGGTTTCTGGACCGCCTGCTGACCGACAGCAACAGCGCGACTCTCGAAGCGCGGGTCGGCGCCTGCACGGCGCTAACGGACCTGGTGCTGCCGATGACTCCGGTCTCGAGCTCGATGACGTTTGACGCCTGCGGAGACGTGACCACGGGTGCCACCTTTCACGTAACCGGCACGGGCGAAGCCGTGCTGCACGCCGGCGGTAGCGTCACCTTCGGCAACGAGACCCGCATCGAAGGCTCTCTAGAGGTTTACGCAGGACTGCCGTAGGAACGGCCTAGGCCTGTGCCAGGAGCACGATCCGCTCGCGGCTCGAGACCACCACGCCGCCCGGCTTCTCGACGGTCACCGCGAAGAGAACTGGTCCGTTGACGCTGATTTTCGGATCGATCGGAACCACCGCTTCGCTCGCGCCGGCCGGGATATCGAACACGCCGCCATCCACCGGATAGCGCTCGTCCTGCTCGGGCGAGAAGATCCAGAGCTGGTACTGCTCGGCGGTGGGATCGTTGGCGGCGAGTCCGCTGATGCGCATATAGCCCTGCTGGAGATCATCGCTCCAGACGATGTCGCCCGCGGCTCCGGCGGCCGAAGGATCTTCGGTCGCTTGCCAGTCGAGCTTGAGAGTCGCTCCGGACTCGAGGAGGGAAGCCCGGAGCTCCGCGGGAGAAGGCTCGGCCTCGACGACCGTCGCCGGCTCCGGCTTCGGCTCGGGGGAGAATCGGGGCCACCAGCCGATGACCGCTACCGCAAGCGCCGCGGCCGCGGCCATCCAAGGGAGCGTTGAGGCACGGCTGGCCGCCCGGGGCGTCGGCCGTGAGAGATCGGTCACCACGGCTGAGGTACCCGGCGTGCTGAAAAACTCCGCGGCCTGGTCGGCGACTCTGGCTCGCAGGTGCTCCGGAAGTTCCTCGGCCACGTCGGGTTCGAAAACCTGGTCGATTGCCGCTGCGGCCAGGTCGAAGTCGTCGTCGAGCTCGGGCATCTCCGCGAGGAGCCGGCGCAGTTCCATCGCGTCCTCGCCGCTCAGACCATCGGTCGCGCGCAGCGCCAGCAACTCCTCGATGCGCTGGATGGAGCTCATGAGGGTTGCTCCGTCGTCGATCCGGACAGGCTCCGGCGGACCGCCGCAAGGCCTCGGAAGATATGCGACTTCACCGTGCCGACGGGAATCCGCGTGACCTCGGAGATCTCGCTGTGGGACATACCGTAGTAAATCGACATCTTGATGACCTTGCGCTGGTCGGGTTTGAGCTGTTGGAGATACCGACCGGCGCTGGCGGCCTCGACCGAGAGCTCGATCTCGCGGTGCTGGTCCCCGGAGGGATCGGGCTCGTCCTCGTTGAAGGCCTGAAGATCGGGGCGCCGGCTCTTGTGCCGGAGCCGATCGATGAGCCTACGACGAGCGATCATTGCGATGAATGTCTTCTCTGAGGACTTCGAGGCATCGAATCGAGAGGCGTTCTTCCAGAGATCGAGAAAGACCTCTTGCACCGCGTCCTCGGCATCGCCGCTCGACGGCGACAGTCGGCGCGCCAGGCTCCAGACCAGGCCGCCGTACTGGTCCATGCAGTCTTGCACGGCGTCTCCGTCTCCGCTCGCGATCCGCGCCAGTACTGTCGCCATCAGGTCCACGCTCCCGGTTTCATCCGGGCGATGGTATGCGAAGCATCCCGGGGAGGCAAAGTCCCCCGGCCCCCAGGCGAGGGACGAAGTGCTGGGAGAGAGATTGGCTTTCGTCGATAGCATGGATGGTCCGCGGCTCTCAAGTATTAAGTTCGTGTGACGAACGGGTTCGGTTGCGCCGCAGGGTGGGTGCCGGGCCGTCTACCGGAGGTGGTAAGCTCAAAGGATGAAATCAGGGATCGAAACGATCCTCCGTGAGGTTCGGATTCGCGATCTGCCGCAGCGCCGCGTGTGCGTCGTCGAGCCTTCGACCAGTCTGAGCGAGGTCTACCGCCTGCTCGACGAGGAGCACAGCGTCGCGGTCCTGGTGTGCGACGACACCGGCCTGGTCGGGATCTTCACGGAGCGCGACATACTCGACCGAACGGCGCTCGAGGGCAACCCGGAGCAGCCGATCGGCGAGCTGATGAGCTCAATCAAGGCGAGCCTCGGCTCCGGGGACCGGCTCGCGGAGGCGATCGAGCTGATGCACACGACAGGCTATCGGCACATCCCGCTTTCGGACGGCGAGGGGCGCCATCCCGGTCTGATCGGAGGCCGCGACATCCTCAAGCTGGTCGCCGACTACTATCCGGAGACGTTGCTCAACCTGCCGCCGCGGCTCAACCAGCAGATGACCCGGCCGGAGGGCGGCTAATGCTCTGCCCCAACTGCGCGACGGACAACATTCCGGGTGTCGACGTCTGCGAAGAGTGCGGCACGGATCTGGCGGGCCTCGACCTTCCGGAAGCGGGTGGTGGCTTCAGCGGCAGGCTGCTGACCGCACGGCTCGGCGACATGGCCATCTCCAAAGCGATCGTCGTCGCGCCGGCCGACACCGTGGCAGTCGCGATCGAGCGTATGCGGAGCGGGCGGGCCGGCTGCGTGCTGGTACAGGACGGCGGCAAGCTCGCCGGCCTGTTCAACGAGCGCCATGTCCTCACCCGAGTCTTGCGCCGCAATCTCGAACCCGCCTCGACTCCGGTTGCCGATGTGATGAGCCGCAATCCGCTGCAGCTTTCGCCGGAAGATCCGCCCGCTTTCGCGATCCACTGCATGGTGGCCTATGGCTTCCGGCACCTGCCGCTGGTCTCGGACGACGAGATCCTCGGCTACATCTCGGTGCGCAACATCCTCGCCTTCCTCCAGCAGGATGTGATCGCCGGGATGGCCGTCGCCTAGGGCGGCGCCTTCGCCCCGTATCTGGGCGTTGGACCGCTTGCCAGGGCGCGCTATCCAGGTAGCGTCGGGTGTCTCGTTCTGTCTGATATGATATTGCTAATACGAATCCGATAGGCCAAGGGTCGGGGCCGACCACGATCCGCACGATCTCCCGATTGTCCCGAAGGAGGTGTCTCCCATGGCGAAAAACATTGTCATCTGTTCAGACGGAACCGGCAACACAGCCGTCAAAGGGCGGGGCACCAACGTTTTCAAGCTCTATGAATCGGTCGATGTGGTTTGTCACCAAGGCGGTGCCTCGGACGCGCCGGGACGTGAGCAGATCGCGATCTACGACGATGGCGTCGGCACACAGAGCCTGAAGATCGTTCGCGCTCTCGCGGGCGCGTTCGGATTCGGCCTCGCGCGCAACGTCCGCCAGCTCTATGCAGAGCTGGTGCGCTGCTATTCCGTCGGAGACGACATCTACCTGTTCGGTTTCAGCCGCGGCGCCTTCACGGCCCGAACGCTGGCCGGCTTCATCAACGACGCGGGAATTCTCGATCCGTCGGATCTGACCAGCGGCGAGCTGAGCGCCAAGGTCGGCGAGCTCTACCGGGCCTACCGCAAGAGACGCCCTGCCGTGCTCGAGCTGCTCGTGACGCCGTTTTCCAATGGCCTGCGCTGGCTCTGGCGGCGGTTGACCGGTGCCCGGACGGAGTACAAGTTCCACATCGAAGGAAGCGAGAAGCGCAAGAAGAACGGAGAAGGGGATCGCAGGTTCGTCAAGTTCGTGGGCGTCTGGGACACGGTCGACGCCGTCGGTTTTCCGATGCCCGGCATCGCCGGCTTCTGGAACATGGCGGTGCACCGCTTCAAATTCACCGATCGGAATCTGCCGGTCTGCGTCGAGAGAGCTTGCCACGCCCTCGCGATCGACGAGGAACGGGCGTCGTTCGCGCTCACGCTCTGGACTCACGAACCCGAGAGAACCGAGCAGGTCTGGTTCGCCGGTGTCCATTCGAACGTCGGGGGTGGCTATCCCAAACAGGGAATGTCCCTGGTGGCCCTCGACTGGATGATGGACCGCGCCGTCGAGGCGAGCGCGGGAGAGCTGCGCCTGTCCGAGGCATTGCGCAAGCAGTATCGGGAAGCCAGCAATGTCGGCGACTATCTCTACGACTCGCGCTCGGGGCCTGCCATCTACTACCGCTACAAGCCACGCGACATTCGAGCTCTTTGCGATCAAGCAGGCACTCCCGTGCGGATTCATCCCTCGGCGATCGATCGGATCCGGAGGCGACCCCGCGGCTACGCGCCAGGGAGTATCCCGAGCTCCTTCGAGGTCTCCGGTTCCCGTTTCGGCGAAGCGTCGAAGGCGCTCTTGCAGGAGCCTCCTCCCAAGGGCTCGGCCAAGGTGCCTCCCGAATTCTCCGGCGCCAGGGACTTTTGGAGATGGTGGCGCCAGACCGTGCAGGTGGGCTTCTACATCGCCCAGGCCGTCGTCGTGTACCTGGCCTGGACCAACTCCCCCGTGCCGCCGGAAGAGCTGCCGAGGGCTCCGGTCGCCGAGCCCGGCGTCGCGGTTGCGACCATGCTCCCGGCCGGGGATGGAGCGGGTACGACGGCGTCGCGGGCGAAAGACGCTTCATTCGTCGGTCGCGCCGCCGCTTGGTGGAGCGACGCCCTGTCGAAAGAGCGCCTGGTGCCCTGGTTGATGGGCGTGGCCGAGAACCTCACCGCCCCGGTGCCGGGCGACTTCGTGCAGGAGCGGTTGGTGCAGCCGATGTTCGCCTACCCGAAGATCGGTCTGCTCTTCCTGCTCCTGTTCCCGGTCTTCTTCGGCCTCGGCCTGATCGGCCGGCTGCGTCAGGCGGCCATCAACTCCAACCGCTGGCGCCACGTCGAGGTCGTGACGACCGACTCGAGCTAGAGGCCGGTCCTACTCGAGCTTGGCGAGGGCCTTCTTGGCCTCTTTGTGGCTCGGATCGATCGTCAGCGCCGAGCGGTAGGCGTTGGCCGCGAGCTCGGTCTCGCCACGCTGCTCGTAGACCATGCCCAGGCGCCAGTGTGCGTGCTCGTGTCCGGGCTCGCCCCGGCTGACGGGTCGGGCGAGGTAGGCCTGGAGCGCTTCGACCGCTCGCTCGAGGTTCTCACCCGAAAAAGCCGCCGAGCGGCCGATCTGGTAGAGAGCGGCCGAGAATCCGGGGTCGATCGCGAGCGCCTTCTCGAACGCCGCGGCGGCGCCGGAGTAGTTCTCTTGCTGCTGACGCGAGAAGCCCAGGTTGTAGTGCACCTCGGCGTTCTCGGGATCGACCTCGATCGCGCGCGAATAGGCGGCTTCGGCCTCGGGCCACTCCGACTCGTTGAAATGCATCCTACCCCTGAGGACGTGGCCCTGCTCGGGCGAGATCTTCATGAACTCGGCGATCTGTGCCTCGGCTTTCTCGCGGCTGCCGCCGGCGATCGCGGGAGCGTTGGTGAGGTAGCCGATCCAAGCGTCACGGGCGTCGAGGTCCGCCGGCGCCAGCCGCACGGCCTCTTCGAAATGGGTGCGGGCATTCTTGGCCACGCCCATCTTCTTGAAAGCGTTGACCACGTTGATCTTCTCGACGTACGCGTGGCCGAGCCAGCGGTGAAACATGGCGCGTTCGGGCGCGCCTTCGACGGCCGCCGAGAGCCTCTCGATGGCCGCGTCCCATTCCCCACTGTCGAAGTGGAGCCGGCCGAGATAGTAGTCGGCCCAGGCGCGGTCGGGTCCCGGGCCGACGGCGGCGAAGAACCTGGCCGCGCCGTCAGGGTCGCCAGCGTCGAAGAGGTCCGCGCCGGTCTGGAGGGAGGCCGGAGGGCTCTCGGCGGCCCGCAGGAACGGCGCCGACAACAGGAGCAGTGAGGCTAGGGCGGTAGCGATTCGGGCGCGCATGGATCCCTTGGACGAGCCGGTCGTGATCGGTGGAATGTCTCGACGGGAGTTTCTACGGCTGGAGAAGGCCCCGAGTTTCGCTCGAAGCGAGAGGCTCGATCTGCAAGCTGTCTTACGAAGTGAAACCTTTTTCCACTACCGTGGTAGTAATAGGGAGTCCGAGCGGACCGCAACCAGCCCTACCCAGGAGGCCACACCATGAAGAAGACCCTGCATCGATCGATCATCGCGGCCGTACTGGCCGTCAGCGTCCTGGTCCTTTCGCCGGTGGTGCCGGTGGGATGGGGTGGCGACGGCGCGCTCGCCGAGGCGACCGGGGGAGTCACTGGGACCTGGGAAGCGAAGGTGGCCAACTGGAACCGGTCCAGCCGGTGGTGGCTCCAGCTCGACCGACGCTCGGGCTCGGGGCGCTCCAGCCATTCCTTCAGCGTTGAGGACGCCTCCCTGCGGGCCTTTCTGTCCGGGGCCGCCGGCTCGCACACCGTCGAGCGGGAAGCCGGCAGCTACCTGCTGACCAAGGACTCGGTCTCGAACGAGCGGGTGGCTGGCAGATTTGAATTCCATTCGAACCCCACGTTCCTGCGTGACATGGCCGCTCTGGGCTTCGAAGATCTGTCCGAGGTCAAGGTCTTCGAGCTGGCTTCGATTGACGTGACCACCGGCTTCATCCAGGAGCTCGCGACTCTCGGCTACGATCGCCTGGCGCTCGAACGGATCGTCGAGATGCGGATCCACGACGTCGACGGCGACTACATCCGAGGCATGGCTCGAGCCGGCTACGAGAACCTGCCGGCCCGCCGCCTGGTCGAGATGCGCATCCACGACGTCACCCCCGACTACGTCGCTGCCATGGGCGGGCTCGGCCTCAACGGCCTCACGGCCGAGCGGCTGGTGGAGATGCGGATTCACGATGTCACGCCCGAGTACATCGAGGCTCTCGCCCGCGAGGGCTTCGAAGACCCCGGTTCGAGAGGCCTGGTGGAGATGAGGATCCATGACGTGACGCCGGAATACGTCAAGGCCGTGAGACGCTTCGGACTCGGGGAGGCCAGCACCGAGCGGTTGGTCGAGATGCGGATCCACGACGTTACGCCCGACTACCTCCAGGCGATGGCCGCGCTCGGCTACGCCGATCTTCCCGCCTCCAGATGGGTGGAGGCCCGCATTCACGACGTCAGGCCCGAGTACGTGAGGGCCCTGAGCGAGCTCGGCTATGGCGGACTGCCGCTTCGCACGCTCGTCCAGATGCGGATTCACGACGTGACGCCTGCCTATGTGCGCCGCACGAGTCGCGACGGCGACAAGCTGTCGGCTGACGATCTGATCGAGCGCCGGATCCACGGCGGATAGGCGGGGAGTCGGACAGCCCCTTGACGGTAGAGGCGGAGTGTCGGTAGACTCCCAACCGAACGTTCGGTTGGTAGTCATCTCGTGCCCTCTGCAGCCGCAGACGATAGATCGGAAGCCTCAATCGCCCAGGCGCTCGAGGCGGCTCTGTGCCTGTTCTCGAGTCGGGGCTTTCGAGCCACGTCGATGCGTGCAATCGCCTCGGCCTCGGGCCTCTCGGTCGGCAACCTCTACCACCACTTCTCCAACAAGGAAGAGATCTTCCAACGACTCATCGATCAGTACTGGGAGCGAGTGACCGATCCGTCCATGCGACTCAACCAGCTCTTCGCGAAGGCCGACTTCCCGGACGATCTCGAGGAGATGGCGGCCGCGATCGAGGAGGTGGTCGAGGCCTTCAAGCCCTACATTCTCCTGATCTACGTTGACGTCATCGAATTCGAAGGCCGGCACATCCACGCCTTCTACGAAGGCATGGCGGGCCGTTTCGAGGCGGCCTACTCGGAGAAGTTTCGCCGGCGCCAGGCGGCGGGTGACTTTGGCGAGGGCGACCCGATGGTCGCGGTCATGGTCGCGACCCGCTGGCTGTTCTATTTCTACACCGTCGAGAAGTGCTTCGGTGTCCCGATGCACTTGGGCATGAGCCCACGAACAATGACCACGGAATTCATTCGGCTGCTTCGCTACGGCCTGCTTCCCAGGCCGAACGGCGAGCGCACGAAAACGCCCGCCGGATCCCCGGACCCGGCGAGGAAGGAGGCAAAATGAATCGTTTCATCCCATTCATTTCGTTGGCGCTCATCGCGCTGCTCGCCGTGACGCCGGTCCCGGTGCTCGCGCAGGACGAAGACGAAGCCGAGAGCCAGGAAGCCGAGCCGACCGCAGAGGAAATGCTCCAGGAGGCCGACGTCATCACGGTCACCGCGCGCAAGCGTGAGGAGAATATCCAGGAGGTGCCGATCGCGATCACCATGATCAAGGGTGACGATTTCGAGGAGATCGCGCCCATGGACATCTCCGAGATCCAGGCCAACGTGCCGAATCTCTCGATCTATGCCGGGCGCAACCAGTCGACCACCCTGACCGCCTTTATGCGCGGCGTCGGCCAGGCCGACCCGCTCTGGGGCGTCGATCCCGGCGTCGGGCTCTACCTGGACGATGTCTACATCGCCCGGCCCCAGGGCGCCCTGCTCGACGTCTTCGACGTCGCCCGGGTCGAGGTTCTGCGCGGCCCGCAGGGGACCCTCTACGGCAAGAACACCATCGGCGGCGCGATCAAGTACGTGAGCAAGGAGATCACCGATACCCCGGAGGGATCGATCGCGGTGACGCTCGGCTCGTTCTCGAACCAGGACTTCAAGATGAGCCTTGCCGGACCGCTTTCCGAAGGCAAGCTGCGCGGCAAGGTCGCGTTCGCTTCGCTTCAGCACGACGGCTACGGCGACAACCTCTTCCAGAACCGCGAGGTATCGAACAAGGACACCACGGCCTTTCGGGTTGGCCTGGATTGGCTCGCATCCGATGACGTGACCGTCAAACTCAGGTACGACCAGACCAAAGACACCGCCGAGCCCAAAGGCCTGACGCGGCTGGCGGCCAACACAGTTTGCCCGGTATTCTATGGCATCCAGTGTCCGGTCCTCGACAACTTCGACACCCAGAGCGGCCTGCCGCCCACCAACGGCACCGACTCCGAGGGCTGGGGTCTCACGGTCACTTGGGACATCAACGACGACTGGCAGTTCAAGTCGATCACCGCCCATCGCGAGACCGATTCGAAAAACAATATCGATTTCGACACCTCACCGGCGCGAATCGTCGACGTGTTCGCGAGCTATTTCGACGAACAGGATTCCCAGGAGTTCCAATTCATCTACAGCGGTGGCGAGAAGCTCGACGGCGTCTTCGGCCTGTATTACTTCGACGGCTTTGCCGGCGGGCTGGTCCAGAACATCTTCCTCGACGGGACGCTTTTCCCCTTTCCGCCCTTTCCGCAGTTCGGCACCACCGACGGTGACACCAACACCGATTCGCTGGCCGTCTTCGGGGACGGCAGCTATCAAATCAACGAGAAGCTGACGTTCAATTTCGGTGCTCGCTTCACCGAAGAGGACAAGAACGGCCGCGCCTTCAACGCCGGCTACCTCGACGACACCTTCTCGATGCCGGTCATCGTGACGGCGAACTACGACCAGACCAAGACGTTCTCTTCGCTCTCGCCCAAACTCGGCCTCGACTACCAGTTCAACGACGACGTCATGGGCTATGTCTCGCTCAGCCGTGGCTTCAAGAGCGGCGGGTTCAACGTCCGCGCGCAGACGCTCTTCGTTCCCAAGACCGGCGAGCCCTTTGTGGACGAGGAGCTCACCGTGGCCGAGGTGGGCGTCAAGTCGGTGCTTGCCAACCGCAGCCTGGTCTTGAACGCGGCCCTCTTCACCGGTGACTACACCGACGTTCAGGTCTCGACCTTCACCGAGTTCGACAGCGACGGCGATGGCACGGCCGAGTCTTTCCTCGGCGACTTCGTCAATGCCGGCGATGCGACGCTCAACGGTCTGGAGGTCGAGTGGGACTGGAAGTCGCCGACGGTGAGCTGGCTCGGGCTGTCGGGGAACCTGAGCTTGCTCGACACGAGCGAGAACTTTGTCGACACCGATGACAATGATCTGGCTGACGTCCAGGTCATCACCAACGCCCCCGAGCTGACCGGCGCGCTCAACCTGAATTTCAACCAGCCCGCCTGGGGCGGTCTGATCAGCGGCAGCGTCGGTTACGCCTACCGCGACGACTCCGAGCTGACCAACGAGGGCAACGGGACGACTCCGATCGTGCAGAAGGCGTTCGACCTGGTCAACGCCCGAATCGGCTGGCTGTCGAGCGACGGCAAGTGGTCGGTCGCGATCAACGGCAAGAACTTGACCGATGAGGTCTACTTGACGAACGGCTACAACATCCCGGCGCTCGCGATCCTGCAAGGCTCGCTCGGCCAGCCGCGTACGGTGACCGCGACCATCGGGCGCCGTCTCTTCTAGTCATCCGACCGCACCCCGGCGCGACTCGGGCCGGGGTGCGGTCCTCAGCAAAGGAGTCACCATGAAAGAGACCGGATTGTCCGGCAGGGTGGTGATCGTCACCGGCGGCGCTGCGGGCATCGGCAGGGCCACGGTCGAGGCGTTTGCCGCCGAAGGCTCTCGGGTAGCGGTGTGGGACATCGGCGACAGCGAAGCGCCCGAGAACGGCCTGTTTCAAGCGGTCGACGTCACCGATTCGAAGGCCGTCGACGCCGCGGTCGAGGAGGTCGTCGAGCGCTTCGGAAGCATCGACGTCCTGGTCAACAACGCCGGTATCGTCCGCGATGCCCAGCTGGTCAAGTGGAAGGACGGCGAGGTCGTGAGCGTCATGTCCGACGAGCAGTTCGACGGCGTCATCGCGGTGAACCTGAAGGGCGTCTTCAACTGCGGCCGCGCCGTCGCCCCGCACATGATCAGAGGCGGTGGAGGAGTCATCCTGAACGCCTCCTCGGTCGTGGGCCTGTACGGCAACTTCGGCCAGAGCAACTACGCGCCCACCAAGGCTGGCGTCATCAACCTGTCGAAGACCTGGTCGCGCGAGCTCGGCCGCTACGGCATCCGCGTGAACGCCGTAGCGCCGGGTTTCATCGGCACGGAGATTCTCAAGAGCATGCCCCAAAAGGTCCTCGACGGCATGGTCGCGCGCACGCCGATCGGCCGCATGGGCGAGCCTTCCGACATCGCCAACGCCTATCTCTGGCTGGCTTCCGACGCGGCGACCTTCGTCACCGGCGCGGTACTCTCGGTGGACGGCGGCCTGGTGGTGGGCACCTGAGGGACGGCGGGAGGACCAGGGATGGATCGAATCGGCCAGATCGTCGCGACTGCCCGCTACTTGCCCGAGATCGAGATCTCGAACGACGACTTGCGTGCTCGGTTCACCGACTCGCCCGACTTCGTCGACAAGATGGAGGAGTCCACCGGGATCCGCCGCCGCTGGTATGCGCCGGAGGACTGGGCGACCTCGGACCTGGCGCTCCCGGCCGCCGCGAAGGCGCTCGAACGAGCCGGACGCAGCGCAGAGGACGTCGATCTGGTGATCGTCGGCACGGACTCGCCGGACTACATCACGCCGGCGACCTCGGTGGTGCTCCAGCACAAGCTGGGCGCGGTCAACGCCGGCACCTTCGACATCGGTTGTGCCTGTGCTTCCTTTCCCACCGGGCTGGCAACCGCGGCGGGCTGGCTGGCCACGAATCGTTCTCTCCGGACCGTTCTGGTGGTCGGCGTCTACATGATGCACAAGCTCGCGGCGCCGGATGATCCGATGGTCTTTTTCTACGGCGACGGCGCGGGAGCGGCGGTGCTCGAGGCCGGCGACCAGCCGGGGTTCGTGGCCGCCGCCACCCAGGCTGACGGCTCGTATCATCGGCACTGGGGGATCTACTCGGGTGGCACCTACGAGCCGGCGACCGCGGCGAGCGTGGAGGAGGGACGGACGCGGGTGCGGTTGATCGAGCGCTATCCTCCCGAGGTCAACCACGAGGGCTGGCCGCGGCTGGTGCGCCGCCTGGCCCAAAACGGTGACTTCGGCCTCGACGAGATCAGCCTTCTGATCTTCACCCAGGTGCGCAAGCCCTCGATCGAGCTGGTGATGGAGGAGCTCGGCCTGCCCTTGGAGAGAACCCACACGATCATGGAGGAGTGTGGCTACACCGGCTCGGCTTGTCTGGGGATGGCGTTCGACGATGCCGTCGCCCAGGGCGAGGTCTCGCCCGGCGACCTGGTGGTCTTCGTCGGCTCGGGGGTCGGCTACAACCAGGCGGGCTGCGCGTTTCGGATCCAGCACGATCTTGGAGGTCACGAATGAAGACACGAGCTCGTTCCGACGGTTCCGCCCTGAGCTGGGTGCTCGGGATCCTCACGGTGATCGTGCTCCTCCTCGTAGCGGGCTTCTGGTGGATGCGGGCGAACCCTCTCGCCGTCTACGAGCGCGTCACGCGCCGCGCGCTTGCCAAGGCCGGCCTCGAGCTCGAGAGGATCGACACTCAGGTCGGTAACCTCGCCTATTGGGAAGGAGGCGACGGCTCAACGATCGTCCTGCTGCACGGCGTCGGGGATCAGGCTGGAGCGTTTCAGGGCATCGTCTCGAGCCTGTTGGCCGACCATCGGGTTCTGATTCCGGATCTTCCGGGACACGGCGACAGCGAGCCCACCGAGGGGACCCTGCCGATGGAGCTGGTGTACACGGGCGTCGAGGAACTCCTGGCCGCAGCGGCGCCCGGCGAGCCGGTCATTCTGGTAGGCCACTCGATGGGAGCGTGGCTTGCGACGATCCAGGCTCACCGCCATCCGGCATCCGTGAGCCGGGTCATCTTGATCAACGGCGGCGCGCTCACCGGTGACCGGCCGGACTTGAGCCTGGCGCCGGTTGACCGGGAGGCGGCCCGGAACCTGATGGCGGCGCTGCGCGACCCGGCCAGTCCGCCGACCCCGGACTTCGTGCTCGACGACATCGTCGAGCAGTCGGCAATGGGTCCTATCGGCCGGGTGACCGCCGATGTCGGCTCTCTGGTTGCCCATCTTCTGGACGGGCGCCTGAGTGAGGTCACGGTACCGGTCGATCTGCTCTGGGGCGAGTCGGATCAGTTGATGACTCTCGCCTACGCCGAGCGCATGGCGGCCGAGCTGCCGCGCGCGCGGATCACGACCATCTCGGGCTGCGGCCACCATCCCGCCAACGAGTGCCCGGCGAAGCTCGCGGTACGGCTCGCCGACGTTCTCGCGATGGAGCCGCCCGCTGCTGCGACCGAGCCAGGGCCAGAGCCAGAACCATTCGGCGCCCCGATCGACGAATCGGCGGCGGCCGCTGAGGCGACCGGGGAAGCGCAGTGAGCGCCGAGCTTCTGGCCCACAAGGTCGAGGGCGACGGCGAGCCCTTGCTGCTTCTGAACGGTGGGCTGATGACCTACGCGGCCTGGGAGCCGGTGTCCTCTCGTCTAGCGAAAAGCCATCGCCTGATCCTCAACGACCTGCGCGGCCAGCTTCTGAGTCCCGGCCCGGCGCCGGCGAAGCTGTCCGACAATGTCGAGGAACTGACCGCGCTCCTGGATCATCTGGAAATCGAATCAGCGCACGTGCTCGGGACTTCGTATGGGGGCGAGGTAGGCGTCCTTTTCGCCGCTTCGAGGCCCGAGCGCGTGCGCTCCTTGATCGCGGTGACCGTCACCGATCACGCGACGCCGTCGATCTGGCGCGGCATCGAGGACTTGCGGGTGCTCGCGGCCGAGGCGCTGTCCGGAGGCGACAGGGGGCGCCTGCATGACCGCGTAGTCGAAGAAGTCTATTCGGCTTCCTTTCGCGCGAAGTACGCCGAAGAGCTTGCCGGGCGCCGCGCCCAGGTCGCGGCTTTGCCCGATGTCTGGTTCGAAGGGATCGAAGGCATCCTGGCCGCCATGGAGACCCTCGATCTTCGCCCGCACTTGAGCGCCATTCGCTGCCCGACCCTGGTCGTGATCGCAGCTGGAGACGAAGTGATTCCGCCGGAGCGCTCGGTCGCGCTGGCGTCGGCGATTCGCGGCGCGCAGACCCGCGTTCACGAGACCAGTGGGCATGCCCTGGTCGCCGAAGACCCTTCCTGGCTCTCGGCCGTCTGCCTCGAGTTTCTCGAGCGGATGAGCGCTTCGAGCGCCGCGACCCAGAGGGTCACCTGAGGAAACCTGCGACAGGAGGAAGAGAACCATGCTCAATCAGCCGCTTTACGTTGCTGCCTACAGTCAGTCGAGATTCGGCAAGCTGAAGACCATGACCGTGCCCGAGATCATCTCGAACGCGGTCACCGGCGCGTGCCGGGAGGTTGGGGTCGAGCCGTCGGTTCTCGACGTCGGATCGATCGGCTCCGCTTGTGGGTTTACGCTCAACGACCAGGGCCTTCTCGCCGGCCTCATGGCGATGGTTCCAGGCTTGGAGGGCAAACCCATCGAGTCGGTCGAGAACGCCTGCGCTTCGGGTGGACAGGCGGTTCTCTCGGTCGCGCACAAGCTCCTGCTGGGCCTGGGGGACGTCGGCATCGCCGTGGGCTTCGAGAAGATGCGCAACGACGAGGGCAAGATGGACGGCCAGCTCATTGCCCGGGCGCTCGGGGTTTTCTCGCACCCGGACGAGCGCGAAGGCAAGACCTACATCTTTCCCCACCTTTTCGCCGAGGTGATGCAGCTCTACATGGACACCCATGGCGTCAGCGAGGAGGATCTCGCGCGCATCGCGGTGGCCGAGTACGCCCACGCGACGCACAACCCCGACGCGCAGATGAGCCGGGTCGATCTCACCCTCGAGCAGGCCACCACGATCGAGGGCATCAATCGCTATATCGTCGACGGCCTGCCGCTCAAGACCTACGACTGCTCGCAGATCACCGACGGCTACGCGGCGCTCGTCCTGGCGACGGGAGAAGGACTAGCGAAGCTCGGGGTGGCCAAGGCCGACTGCGTCGAGCTGGCCGGATTCGCCCAGGCCACCGATCCGCTCAAAAAGGAAGGGCGCGACGTCTTGCGCCCGGCGGGCGCCCGGCGGGCGATGAACACCGCCTACGAGATGGCCGGGGTCACTCCAGCGGACGTCACGGTGGCCGAAGTCCACGATTGCTTCACGGTGATGGGCGCCATCGGCGTCGAGGTCATCGGCAAGGCAGCCTACGGCGAGGGCGCGCGCTTCTGGAAGGAGTGCCGGGCATCGCTCGAAGGCGAGTGCGCGGTCAACACCTCGGGCGGCCTGATCGCCAAGGGCCACCCGATCGGGGCGACCGGGGTGGCGATGATCGGTTGGGCGGCGAAGCAGCTCCTCGGCAAGGTGCCGCCCGAGCTGCAGCGACGAGATGCAGAGGTCGCCGCGACTTTCAATATCGGCGGCCCGATCTGTGCTTCGGTGTGCACGGTGCTGAAGCGGGCGGCCTGATGGCGGGCCGATCTAATCGGAGTGGCCCCGCCGGGAAAGGGCGCAATGCCTGAAGTAGTTCCTGACAAATCCGGCCACCTGCCCTTCGGTGATCAGCGGATCTACTGGGAGTACCACGGCAGGGGCGACAAGGAGGCGGTCTGCCTTCTCAACGGCCTCGCGATGCACACCGGCGCCTGGTACTGGTGTCTTCCCGAGCTCACCGACGAGTACGACGTCCTGCTTTACGACTACCTGGGCCAGGGGCAGTCCTCGTGCCCGGACGAGCCCCACTTCATTCCGGACTTCTGCCATTGCCTGACCGGAATCCTCGACCATCTCGGCATCGCCAGGATCCACGTCATGGGGATCTCGTACGGTGGCTTCATCGCTCTCGACTACGGCCGGCTTTACCAGGATCGGCTCCATACGCTCACGCTGTCGGGGATCCTGCTCAGCCATGAGCGCCAGTTCGAGATGTACCAGGACCTGTCTCTGCGTTTCTACCGCTCCGGGCCGGTGGCGTTCGAGATCTACACCCACTATCTCTACGAGAAGATCTTTGGCGAGCCTTTCCTGCGGGCGCTGCCGGCGGAGACCCTCGAGGACATGCGGCGGCGCTTCCACGACCGCTACAAGGACCGCGTCCACTCGCTGGTTCGCCTCACCGAGGCGCAGAACCCGTTCTTCGACGGCCTCGAGGAGCGACTGCCGGAGTACCGTGCCGTGCGCACGCCCATCCTCCTGGTCTCGGGCGAGCAGGATCGGGTGCTGCCGCTCTGGCAGCAGAAGCAGATGCTCGATATCTTTCCGGATATCCGGTTCGAGCTGATCGAAGGCGCGGGACACGTGCTGTATCTGGAAAAGAAGGACGAGTTCTTTCCGATGCTGAAGGAGTTCATGCGGGCCAAATCGACGAGTTTCGAGGTATCCGGAGATGCCTGAGCCCACTGCGCTAGGCTCCCCGCGGGGCGCGCTGTAACACCATGGACCCGAAGACTCTCGCCAGCTGGCTTCTGGTGCTCGCCTATATGGCGACCATTCTGGTGCTGGTGGTGCGTGGGGCGAGGCGCAACAAGAGCGTCGCGGACTACGCGGTGGGCAACATCGCGTTCTCGCCCATAGCCGTCGGTCTGGCGCTCGCGGCGTCGACCACGAGCGCGGCGACTTTCATCATCAACCCCGGCCTGGTCGCCTACTTCGGCCTGAGCGCCGCGTTCGGGCTGTGCGTGGTCCTGCCGATCTCGATGTTTCTCTCGCTGGTCGTGTTGACCAAGGGCTTTCGCAAGTACGGCGAGTCAGTCAAGGCGCTGACCCTGTCGCAGTGGGTGGGCGATCGCTACAAGAGCCGCCCGTTCGCGATCTTCTTCGCGTTTCTCTCGTTGCTGCTGGTCACCTTTATCGTGCTGATTCTGGTCGGCCTGACTAAAGTGGTCGGAGCCTCGTTGGGCTTGAACGAGACCCTGGTGCTCGCAGGTCTGGTCGTGTTTTCGTTCGGCTACATGATGTTCGGCGGCGCCAACTCGATGGTTTACACCAACACCGTGCAGGGCGTGATCATGCTGGTGGTGGCGGTGATCCTGCTCGGCTCCGGGTGGGAGCACTTCTCCGAGGGGGTGAGCGGCTTCGTCGGCAAGCTGCGCGCCATCGATCCGAATCTCGCCTCGCTGTACAACGTCGAGAGCCCGCTCTTTCGCGACGGGTTCGAGGTCATCTTCTGCACCGTCGTGGTCGGCGCCGCGATTGTCTGCCAGCCGCATATCATCACCAAGTCTCTGCTGCTCAAGAAGGAGCGCGACGTCAACCGGTATCTGGTGGTCGGGATCATCGTCCAGATGCTTTTTTTCCTGGTGGTGATCGTGGGGCTGTACGCGCGGCTCGAGTTCCCCGATCTGACGCTCGAGGGCCAGCCGATCGCTCCCGACAGCGTCACCTCGACCTATCTCGTAACCCAGTTCTCCTGGTTCGTGGGGGTGCTGGTGTTTCTCGGCCTGATCTCGGCCGGAATGTCGACGCTCGAGGGTCTGATCCAGTCGATGTCGATCATCATCACCAACGACCTGATCCACAATCTCCACGACTGGATCACCGGTCGAAGTCTCACCGACCGCTATCTGTTCGTGCTGAATCGGGTAGTGATCGCCGGTCTGGCCGCGGTCGCGTTCGGTCTCGCCTACTGGCAGCTGATCGCGCCGAATCTGAGCGTCATCATCTTCGCCCAGCTCGGGGTGTACGCGTACTTTGCGGCCGCGTTCGTGCCGGTGCTGTTCGGAACGTTCCTGCACGAAACGCCCCGCCAGGCGGTGATGGCGGCCGCGGTCACCGCGGTGGTGATCCACTTCGCGCTCTACTACACCGGGCAAGGCTTCTTTCCGTACTACATCGGTGTATCGGTGAAAAACCCCGGCATTTCGACCGCGTTGGCCGTTGTGGCGGCAACCGTGGTCGGGAGCGTGGTCCACGTCCTGTTGCGCAGAAAGGGCGGCGGGCCATCGGAGACGGCGGCTTGATTCCGCAGACCTCGCACCACGTGGCGGACTGGCTCGCCAAGCGGGCCGGACTAACTCCGGACCGGATCGGACTGGTCGAAGGGCTCGGGGGTCCCGAGGTGACCTTCGCGGCCTGGAACGCGCGCGCCAATCGCACCGCCAACTTCTTGCGTTCGCTGGGCGTGGGGAAAGGCGACCGGGTCTCGGTCTACGCTTCGAACTGTCCGGAGTATCTGGATCTGTTCTGGGCGGTGGCCAAGATCGGAGCCATCCTGCACAACCTCAACTGGCGCCTGACGGTCCACGAGCTGCGCGAGATCGTGGCCGACGCGCAGCCTGCAGTGCTCATCTACAGCCCGGATTGGAAGGCGCAGGTCGACGGGCTCGCGCCGTCGTTCGAGACCGTGGAGACGATCGTCGCGATCGGCGAGCCCGGGCCGAGACAGCGGGCGCTGGCGGAGCGCGACGACCAGCCCGACACGCTCGGCGACCTTCCCGAGCTAAAACTCGACGATCCCTGGGGCATCTACTATACGGGTGGCACCACGGGGCTTCCCAAAGGCGCGGTTCTCAATCACGGCAACATGACCTGGAACAGCGTCAACACGATCGTTTCCTGGGGCATCCATGGCGGGCACAAGGCTGCGCTCCAACTACCGTTCTTTCACATCGGCGGGCCCAACATCTTCATGGTGCCACTGGTACACGTCGGCGGCGCGACCGTCTTGTGCCGGGAGTTCAGCCTCGACGAGACCTTCGAGCTGATCGCCTCGGCAGGAGTGACCCACTACATCGGCGTGCCGACGATGTACCAGATGATCCAGGCGGATCCGCGCTGGCGGAGTGCCGACTTCTCGAAGCTCGAACTGGTGATCTCGGGAGGAGCGCCGTGCCCCGTGCCGATCATGCAGAAGTTCTGGGAGCGCGGCGTCGACTTCAAGATGGGCTACGGCCTGACCGAGGCGAGCGGCAACAACTTCTGGCTGCCACCCGAGAGGGTGCGCGAGAAAACCACGTCGGTGGGCTTGCCGCTTTTTCACATCGACATGAAGGTGGTCGACGAGCAAGGCGTCGAGGTGGCTCCGGACGTGGTCGGAGAACTCCTGATCCGCGGTCCCCACGTCATCCCCGGCTACTGGAACCGACCGGAGGCAACCGCCGAGACGATCCGAGACGGCTGGCTGTGGACCGGAGATCTCGCGGTTCGCGACGCCGAGGGCTTCTACACCATCAAAGGCCGATCGAAGGACATGTTCATCTCGGGTGGCGAGAATGTCTATCCGGCCGAAGTCGAGTCGGTGATGCTGGCCTACGACGGAGTGGCGGAGGCCGCTCTGGTCGCCGTGCCTCACGAGAAGTGGGGCGAGGTCGGGAAGGCGTGCCTGGTTCTTGCCCCGGGAGCGGAGCTTTCGGAGAGCGATTTTCTGGCCTACGTCGGAGAGCGCCTCGCCAGGTACAAGCTGCCCCGCGAGATCGAGATTCTCGAAGCACTGCCGAAGACCGCGATCGGCAAAATCGACAAGAAGCTCTTGACGGGCTCCTCCTAGAGGTCGGGCGCCGGCTCTACGGGCTGCGGCGGTTTCGACCCCGAGCGGTACCGCCCGCGCAGAGCCGGCGTCTCGAAGAGGAGTCCCGAGACCAGGGTCACGGCGGTGACCGCGCCCAGAATCAGCGCCATTCTGAGAAAGGGCTCTCCCTCCTCGCTGCGGCGTATCGCGAGCGTCGCCAGGGTCCGCGTCCATTCGAGGGCCCCGATCACGAGTACGACCTGGACGAGGCGGGCGACCCAGGGCCGCCGGAGGGGTAGAAGCGCCACGAGCCCGAGCGCGGCGAGGACGACGAGCAGATTGCCGGCGCGCAGGAAATGGGCCGCGAGAACGATCAGGCTGAGAACGATCGGGATGTAGAGTAAGGCTTTCATCTGCCGTCGGGGCAAGTCGTGCCGGGAGGTGATCGTAGCTCAGGCTTCGAGGGTTCGGAAACCGGCCGGGATTGGGTCGGGCCCTCCCGGCAGAACCTCCGCGGCAGGCCTTCGTACTAGGGGAAAGCCCTCCGGTTCGGCAGGATCGGACACAGGAAAACCAGCGTCTCCAGGGGAAGCCTATGAATCTGACTCTCGGCTCGTTGAAAAATCCGGCCGCCGTACTGGTCTCGGTGGCCGTGGTGGCCGTTTTCGGGATTTTCAGCCTGGCCAAGCTTCCGGTCCAGCTGTTTCCGGACATCGAAAGGCCCCAGATCTCGATCTGGACCGGTTGGCGCTCGGCGTCGCCCCAGGAGGTCGAAGCCGAGATCCTCGAGCCGCAGGAGGAAGTGCTGCAGGGGCTGCCGGGCTTGAAGGAGCTCAACACCAACGCCAACAGCGGCGGCAGCTTCATCAATCTCACCTTCGGGCTCGAGACCGACATGGACCAGACGCTGATCGAAGTGATCAGCCGGATGAACCGGTTGCCGCCGTTGCCGCGGGACGCCACCCCGCCCTCCATCTCGATGGGCGGCGGTTTCGGTGGCGGCTCGAACCAGTCCCTGTCGTGGTTCTTCATCCAACTTCTACCGGGCAGCGGGCAGACTATCGAGTCCTACCAGCCGCTGGTCGAAGACGTCGTGGCGCGTCGGCTCGAGACGATTCCCGGGGTCGCCGGCGTCGAGGTGATGGCCTGGCAGGACAAAGAGCTGGTGATCGAGTTCGATCCGTTTCAGGCTGCCGAGCTCGGGGTTCAGATTCCGGCGATCGCGGCTCTCGCCGGCAGCGCCAACGACGTCTCGGGTGGTTCGGTGGAGGTCGGACGCCGGCAATACACGATCCGCTTCGCGGGACGCTACCGGCCGGAGCAGCTCGCTGGTTTGGTTCTCGACTGGCGCGACGGCCGGCCCGTGACCCTCGGAGACGTTGCCGACGTCAAGGTGCAACGGGCCGAGCGCAACGGCTTCTCCATTCAGAACAACAATCCGGCAATGGCGATCCGAGTCGATCGCGAGAGTGGCGCCAACGTCCTCGAAGCACTCAACGCGGTCAAGGCGGAGGTCGAGGTACTGCGCGAGACCGTGCTCGCCGATAACGGTCTCACCATCGCCCAGAGCTTCGACGCTTCGGTCTTCATCTACCGCGCGATCAACTTGGTGACCGGCAACCTGTTCCTCGGCGTCATGCTCGCGATCGGCGTTCTCTGGTGGTTCCTCCGGCAGATGCGGGCGACGTTGCTGGTCGCCACGGCGATTCCGATCTCGGTCTTGACGACCTTCGTGGTTCTCAACCTCGCCGGGCGGTCGCTCAACGTGATCTCGCTCGCCGGCCTGGCCTTCGCCGTGGGCATGGTCCTCGACGCCGCGATCATTGTGCTCGAGAACATCGTGCGGCTACGCGAGTCCGGGCGTTCGCCCCACGAGGGCTCGCTCGAGGGGACCAGCCAGGTTTGGGGCGCCCTGGTCGCTTCGACCGCGACCACGGTGGCCATCTTCCTGCCGGTGATCTACCTCAAAGACGTCGAGGGCCAGCTTTTCGCCGATCTCGCCCTGACCATTGCGATCGCGGTCATCATTTCGCTGATCGTCGCGGTGACGATTCTGCCCACGGCCGCGAAGCGCTTCTTGTCGAGTGCGCGGCTGACCGACGTGCATGCCGCGTTCTGGGACCGGATTGCGGAGCGCATCACGGGTCTCGCCGACACCCCTCGGAGGAGGCTCACGGTGATTGCGCTCTTGATGGCGATTCCGATTACGCTCACCTGGCTGCTCATGCCCAAGCTCGACTATCTGCCGCCGGTCAAGCGCGACGCCGTGGACGCGTTCTTCAACTTTCCTCCGGGCTCGAACATCAGGACCATCGAAGAGGAGATCATCAGTCCGATGGTCGAAAGGATGCGCCCCTACATAGACGGGGAGAAAGAGCCGGCGCTCAAGAACTACTACTTCATCGTCTGGCCCGGCGGTGGCACCATCGGGGCGCGAGTCAAGGACCAGGGCCGCGTGGACGAGCTCGAGAAGATCATGCGCGAGGAGGTCGTAGCGGGCTTCCCAGATACCCGGGCGTTCGTCTATCGCGGAGGTCTCTTCGGCGGCTTCGCGAGCAACCGGGAGATCATCATGCACCTTCAGGGCTCGGACGTCGAAGCCCTGATGGCCGCCGGCGCGAGCGCAATGCAGATCATCGGCGAGGCAATCCCGGAGTCGCAGACGCAGGTGTTCCCCGGCACCGAGCTGGCCGAGCCCGAGCTGAGGCTCGTCCCCGACGATCGCCGGATCGCCGAGGTGGGATGGAACCGGTCGCAGGTGGGCAGCGTCGTGCGGGCACTCGGCGACGGTCTCTGGCTCGGGGAGCATTTTGACGGGGAAAAGCGGATGAACATCATCCTGCGCTCCCAGAAGTGGGACGATCCCGAAGAGCTGGCGGGTGTGCCGTTGGCGACGCCCGCGGGACCATTGGTTCCGCTGGGCGAGCTGGTTGACATCGAGCGCACCGTCGGACCGTCGAGCATCCACCGCATCGATCGCAAACGCACGGTGACGCTCAACATCTCGCCACCTGACGGCCTGTCGCTCGAAGAGGCGGTCGCCACGCTCAAGGCCGACGTCGAGCCTCGATTGCTCGCCATCTTGCCCGAGGACGGAGCGGTCCAGTACGGTGGCAGCGCGGACAACCTGGCCAACGCCATCCAGAACATGTCGCAGAACTTCGTGATCGCCCTGATCGTCCTCTTCTTGCTGATGAGTGCTCTGTTCAGCTCGATGAAAGACAGCCTACTGGTCGTTCTTGCGCTCCCCCTGGCCACGGTTGGCGGGGTCGTGGCGCTGCGGCTGCTGAATCTGGTGACCTTCCAGCCGCTCGACCTTCTCACCATGATCGGCTTCATCATTCTGCTGGGACTGGTGGTCAACAACGCGATTCTCCTCGTGCATCAGACCCGCTCGGCGGAACGCGACGGGGAGCAGCGGCGCGAGGCGGTGCGCCAGGCGCTGCGCGTGCGGGTCCGGCCGATTCTCATGAGCACCCTCACGTCGATCTTCGGCATGTTGCCCCTGCTGCTCAATCCGGGCACCGGCAGCGTGATCTATCGAGGCCTCGCCGCCGTGATCGTCGGTGGAATGTGCGTGAGTACTCTGTTCACCCTCGTGCTTCTGCCAAGCCTGCTCAGGCTCGGCGAAGGCAAGGCCAAGAGACCGGCGCTGCGGGCCGCCGAAGAGTTGAGGGCGGCTTCATGAGCCGGGTGGCGGCTCTGGGCCTCGCGCTCGTGGTCGGATCGGGGCTGCCGTTGGCGGCGCAGCAGGGCCCGCCTCCAGCTGCGGTCAAGGTGATCGAGGCCGTGCGGACCGAGATGACCTCCCAGATGTGGGTGCCCGGCACCGTGGTCAGCCGCAGCGACGCCCGGGTCGCCGCGGAGGTGTCGGGACAGCTGGACTGGGTGGCCGAGGTCGGCGACGTAGTTCGCAAGGGTGCGGCGGTCGCCCGGATCGACGACTCGGCGGTCCAGCTCGAGCTCAAGAACGACGACGCGCAGATCAAGCGCCTCGAAGCCGATCTTGCCTTTGTCAATCAGCAACTCGAGCGGCGCCGCCAGTTGGCCGCCGAGCAGATCATCTCGGCCAACGATCTGGAGCAGACCCAGGCGCAGCGGGAGACCGCCGAGCAGAACCTCGTGGCCGCCAGGGTCGCGCGGGAGCAGACCCAGTTTCGACTCTCTCGCGCCACCGTCAGGGCGCCGTTTGACGGCAAGGTCGTCGAACGCCTTCAGGAGCCCGGTGGCTACACGTCGCCCGGGCAGGAGGTCGTGCGGCTGGTGAATGTGGACGACGTCGAGATTCGCACGCGCGCGCCGCTCGTGGTGGAGCCGTTTCTGAGCGAGGGCATGACGGTTGCGGTCGAGGGCCGGGGCAGCGAACGATCGGGGACGATCCGGCGCGTGATCCGGGTCGGCGACGAGCGTTCGAGGATGTTCGAGATCCGGGTGGGGGTGGACGGCCAGGCCCCGGTGGTGGGGAGTGCGGTCAAGGTCGGGCTGCCCGCGAGCGCTCCTCGCGAGGTGGTGGCGGTTCCCCGTGACGCGCTGGTTCTGAGAAGCGACGCGGTCTACCTGTTCCGGGTCTCCGCCGACGACACGGCGGAGCGTCTGTCGATCACCACCGGGATCGGCGACAGCGCTCTGATCGAAGTCGTGGGCGACGTTGCCGCCGGCGACAGGATCGTGGTCCGCGGCGGCGAGCGTCTCCGGCCCGGCCAGGCGGTCTCGGTCGGCGCTGAATAGGTTTTCGCCAGTCCGGCCCTACTCACCGCGCAGGACCCCGAGGGGTCGGGTCGCGAGAGCTCGACTACCCGCCAGGACCGCGGCGCCGGCGGAAAGGAGCACGCTCGCGGCCACGGCGGCTGCCACCGGCATGGGCTGAAAGGTCCAGCCGATCTCCATGCCGCGGACCAGAACGGTTCGCGAAAGCAACACGCCACCCACGGCTCCCACGGCACCGGCCAGGAGTCCGAGCACGGCGAACTCGATCGTGAACATCAGCGCGATCTCACGCCGCACCATGCCCAGTGTCTTGAGCAGCGCGATCTCGCGACTGCGTCGAATCGAGCTCGCGCTGACCGCTCCCGACAGGATCACCAGGCCGGCCAGGACCGTGAAGCCGCCCAGAAACTGGACGCCGAGCGCCAGGCGGTCGAGCACCCGCCCGACCTTCTCGAGCACGTCTCGAATCCGCAACATGGTGACGTTCGGAAAGGTGGCCGCCAGCCGGTCCTGGACTCCTTGCTCGCTTCCCGTCGGCAGGCGCACCGTCGCCACTCGGTACTGCGGCGCTTCGGCCAGGGCCGCCGGTTCGGCGACGATGAAGAAGTTGAGATCGAAAGTTCCCCAATCGACCGAGCGAATGCTGGTGACGGTGAACTCCAACGGGACACCTTGGATGTCGAGGACCAGGGAGGTTCCGATTTCGATACCCAGGTCCTCGGCGTAGTCCTGCTCGACGCTCATCTCCCACCGGTCGGGGTCGCTCCAGAGCGAGTCCGATTCCGCCGGCCTGCGGGCGAGGATCTTGTTGTCCGGCGCCAGCTCGTCGAGGTAGGTGACCCGCTGCTCGCGGGTCAGGGCCCAGCGCCGCCCGCGGTTCTCGGTCGCGTCCACCAGGCTATCCACCGAGGCGTCTGCGATGCGGTCGATCCGAGCGGTGACCACCGGGGCCGAGTTGATCGACTCGGCTCCCGCCTCGTTGAGCATACGTTCGACGCCGTCCCATTGATCGCGCTGGATGTCGATCACGAACGCGGAGGGCGAGCCAGCGGGCAGCGCGGTCGATAGCTGCCCGCTCAGCCCCCGCTGAACCAGCACGATGCCCAGGAGCAGCAGGACGCCGAGCCCGAGCGCGATCACCGCGCCGACCGTACCCGCGCCCGGCCTGGC
>CALZIK010000018.1 GCA_945787635.1 Thermoanaerobaculia bacterium
ATCTCCGGCGGCGCCTCGGGTCCGGCCTGAGGTCGCGCGTCCGGCGGCGCCTCGCGTCGAGGAGCCGAGGGAGGTGGGCTCGGCTCGATCGGCACCTCCGTCAGCCGTTCCGTGGCCGCTAGAATGTCGTCTTCGATGTCGCTCGTCCTCGGCGGCGGCGCGGCGGGCGACTTGGGGAGGACCGAATCGACCCGGGCCTTTTCCATCGCGCGCTCGCGCTCCAGATCGAAGGCCTCTTCGCCGGCCTTCAGTCGCTGCTCGACGATCTTCTCAATCAACTCGCGGCTGTTTTCGTACAACTCCAGAAAGCGAACGCCCATGCCGGCCGGCTGTGCGTCCGACGCGGCACTCCGCCGAGCCCAGACGACTTCGGCTCGGCCGCCCACGAGCGGAAAGCCGTCGTCCAGAGAGCACTGGAACTCGAAGAGCTCGCCCGGTTCGTGGGGGGACTCGGTGTTGATGAACATCCCGCCGGGCGAGACATTGCCCGCGATCTCCGTGAGGAAATCCTGGAACTTCAGAAACTTGAGCCGAATCTCACGATGGAGATCGACGCGGTCGTTGCCCCTCTTGTCCGGGTCTTGCCGGTCGTTGCCCAAGCAGTGTCCAGATTCGTCGGAAGTGGTCGAAATTCGGGAATCGATTCGAGGCAGGCAGCCTCTGCGATCCTCAATTGAGATGCCAAAATCGTAACATGTACCGGCGCTTCGGGACCATCCCGCTCGCTCCGGTGTGCAGGGCTTCGTTGACGTCGAACTCGGATTGGGGCAGATTCGGCGTAACCGAGGAGACCCAGACATGATCTCGACGCCATCCCCTGTAAGAGTCGCGGCACTGCTCGCCGCCTTGGCGGCGGTCGGCTGCGCCAGTCAACCCGCCAAGGCGCCAGACCCTGGCCGTCCTCAAGAGAAACCGACCGAAGCCGGCTCCACCGCCCCAACACCCTCTCCTGAGCGCCCGGTCAAGGCAAAGGCCGACGACGACTTCATCTTCCCGCCCGCGCCCGCCGAGGGCCTCACCGCCGCCTCCGTTCCGGTAATCGTCAGCGAACCGGTGGTTCTCGGCCAGCCGGCCCCGCTCCTGCCGGAGCACGAAAGCATCGTCGCCTTCGACGTTCCCAAGCCCGCCAAGCGCAGACCGAAGGGGCGTGGCTTCCCAGCGCCGAAACCCGTCACCGGCCCAGCCGTCGCGCCGCCCTCGAGGGAAACGGCTCCGGTCGGCATTGGAGGCGAGCCACCGGCGCCTCGCTCCCCCGCTCTGACCACCACCTTCGACTCGCTCGTCTTCGACGACAACGGCGCGAACACCGGCTCGTTGTTCATACCGCCAGACGCGCGCGGTGCGGCGGGGCCCAACCATGTGGTGAGCGTCGTCAACTCCTCGCTCCAGTTCCACACCAAGGCCGGCACACCTCTGCTCGATTCCGTGGCCGGAGTGCCTGTCACCGGAGTATCGCTGGCGAGCCTGTTCGGGCCGCTCGGTCCGCTGACCGAAACGTTCGATCCCAAGGTCCTCTACGACCAGGTCGCCAACCGCTGGCTAATTGTCACCCTCGAGCAGACCGACACCTTTGTCGGGGATCCCGCGGACACCTCCAGGATCTTCGTCGCGGTATCGGATGACAGCGATCCTCTCGGCAGCTACACGATTATCGCGATCAACTCAGCGATCACCATCAGCGGAACTCCGAGCTGGGCGGACTACCCCGGGTTCGCGGTCGATGAAGAGGCCGTCTACATCACCGCCAACATGTTCGGCTTCTTCAACTTCGGCGCTCCCTATGGCGGCGTCCGCCTCTGGATCATCGACAAGGGCCTGGGTGCCGGCGGCTTCTACGACGGCGGCGCGACCCTGGTCACCGTGACCGACCCGTACGCCGGTGCCGGCATCGCCACCACGACGCAGCCGGCCCACGTCTTCTGCAGCCCCGGCTCGACCTGCCCGGTGACCGCCGGCACCTATCTGGTCTCGTACTCGGGGCTGTCCGGCGGCGGAGTCGAGTTTCTCCAGGTGGTCCGCGTCGACAACCCGGTCACTGCGCCGGCGTTCACCCAGCAGTTCGTCAGCTTAGGGGATATAGAAGCCCTCGTGGCCCCTCTGCCCCCGGCACCGCAGATGGGCTCGACCTTCGCGATCGCGACCAACGACCGGCGGGCCCTGGATGCGGTCTGGCGCGATGACGGCTCGCTCTGGATGACCGCCACCATCGATCCCAACCCGGCGACCTCGGCGGTCGACGCCGGCGAGGCCACCGCCGCCTGGTGGCAGCTCGCGACCGGCAGCCCGGATCCCAGCTTCGCCGCGCTGGTCCAGCAGGGGCTGATCAGCGGCGACACCGACATCGCGGCCGACGCTCACACGTTCTTCCCGTCGATCGCGGTCAACAACGTCAACGGAGTAACAATCGGATTCTCCGCTTCGGCGCCGACGATCTTCCCGGGCTCCTACTACACAACCCGAGCAGCGGACGACGCGCTGGGCTCCACCACGGCGTCGGGCACCCTGCGGGTGGGCCTCGACACCTACGAGCGCACCTTCGACGACGGGGGTAGCGACGGAATTTGTGACGAGCCCGACAGCCGCTGGGGCGACTACTCGGGCGCGGTCGTAGATCCTGCGGACCAGTGCTATTGGGTCTACAACCAGCACGCCATCGCGAGAGGCACGCCGCTCTCCGGAGTCTGCGGCGACCTGGCTCCGCCGGGCTCCGAGGACGGTCGCTGGGGCACCGCTTTCGGGAAGCTCTGTGTCGTCTGCGAGACCAGTCCGCTGACAATCAGCACCCCGACCACCGGCAACCTCACGCGTCGGGCACAAACGATCATCGTGAACGGCATGGGCGATGTCACCGCCAGTGGCAACCTCAGCCTGAAGGGTCAGACCATCACGATCGAGGATGGCTTCACGGTGGAGGGTCTGCTCAGCGTCTTCACCGGGTTCTGCCCGCTGTAGCTTCCTCAGGGACGGTCGACAAGGACGTCGATCGCTATGGGGGTCACGCCACCGGCGCGCCTCCATCGCCAGGGAGCCGCAACCCTGCGACACGCGGCTGAAGGGCCGACGCGTGCCTCGTACGAGCGAGGTCCGCCGAGAGAGACGAGGCGCCGGCGGCCGACAATCGCCACCTCAACCCCAGAGTCGGTCGACAGGGACGTCGACCGCTACGGGCGTCACGCCGGTCCGTTGCCTCGGTCGACACGGAGGTCGACCGCTTACAGGTCCGAGGAAGCCCGTCGCGAGGGGACACCTTGAGAATGGTGTCCCCGAGGGCGAGATTGCCCTATAATTCCTCCATCGCGAAGCCACCACGGCAAAGCTACCGAGAGATACCGAGAAGGGAGACTGCATGTCCTACGTGATTACCGAGAAGTGCCTGGGCGAGCGCTACGCCACCTGCGTGGAAGTCTGTCCGGTTGATTGCATCCACCCCGGCGACTACGAACACGGCGGTGACTACGGCAACGAGTTCATGGTCATCGACCCGGACGCCTGCATCGACTGCAGCCTGTGCAAGCCCGAATGCCCGATCGACGCCATCGTCGAAACCGAAGACGAAGACCCGGAATGGGCCGAGATCAATCGCAAGCTCGCGCTCGACGACGGCTGGACGGAGCACGATCCGGTGGATCCGCGCGAGCGCAACGACCCGCCACACCGCCCGGACGTCAACGAGATCGTCAATCCGTAACGACGCACGAATCTCGACTGAGCGAAGGCCGGCGGGCTCGCCGGCCTTTTTCTTGTCCTCGGTTCCAGCTTCACCCAGCCCCGTGCGCCAGATCCTGACCGAATCATCGGAGTCGACCTAGCAAATGGCCTTCGGAACCCTCGAGATCCGCGGTTACGCCGTCGTTTCGTCCGACGGCAGGATCGCTGACCGCGAAGGCCGCTTTCCAGCCGATCTGCGCTTCGACGCCGACCAGGCGCTCTTCCAGCAGGCGCTCGACCAGGCCGACCTCACCGTCCTCGGCCGCCGCACCCACGAGGCCGCTCCCAACCTCCACAACCGCACGCGGCTGGTGCTGTCGCGCGGTGTCGAAGGTCTGGTCGAGGAGGATGCACACACACTCTGGTTGAACCCCGAGGGGACCGACCTGGCGACGGTGCTCGGCTCGCTGGCGACCGATACCGGAACGATCGTCGTCGCCGGCGGCACCGCCGTGTACGACCTGTTCGCGGCCACCCTCGGCTACGACGCCTTCTTCGTAAGTGTGGCGGAACGCGTCCGCCTTTCCGAGGGCGCCCCCATCTTCGCGGGCTGTAGGCGGCTTGCAGATGTCGAGCGTCGTCTCGAGGACGCCGGGCTGGTTCTCCACAAACGGACGTGGCTCGACCGCACTGCCCGCTTGCGTCTGATCGAGTACGTTCGAGCCGGCTGAGCCCCCGCGCTCAGGGCTGGACGATCTCGAGCAACCGATCCACCCCTTCGACCGCCACCTCCTGCACGCTGCCGTCGGGCCAGATCACCCGAAGCGCGTCGATCGCTGTGGCATCGCCCAGACCGAAGGTCGCCGGGCGCTCGGACTGGGACTGGTAGCTGCGTGACGGCATCACCTCGCGCCTCTGGGTGACGCCGGCGGCGGTGAGCTCCAGACGCGCACCGATCGCCTCCCGGTTCAGGGCCTTTCCGGTAAGCGCCACGCGCAGCCAATGATGTCCCCGGTCCTGGTCGTTTCTGAGCAGCAACGGACGACGGCCGGCCTGGGTCATGACCACGTCGAGATCGCCGTCGCCGTCAATATCGGCGTAAGCGCTCCCCCGGCCGACGATCGGCTGCGCCAGGTCACCGACCGATTCGGGCGCCAGGAGCTGAAAGCCCGCCCGCCCAGACGAGCCGGCGTTCCAGAACAATTGGGCGGCCTGCTCGTAGGTCTGGCTCGGGTCGACGGCGTTGATCTCACTTTCAAGATGACCGTTGGTCTGGACAACATCGAGCCGACCGTCGAGGTCGGCGTCGAGAAACAGCAGGCCGAACGACAGCGCTAGTCGGCTGGGAGCGCCGATCCCTTCCCCGATCGCCTCGTCGGCGTAGAACGTCGGGTCTCCCTGCGAGAGGTAGAGCGACGTCATCTCGTTGGCGAAGTTGCCGATGCCGAAAGCCAGCTCCCCGTCGTTGCGCAGATAGCCGGCATCAATGCCCATCGCGCCGGTTGCCTCTCCCTCCCGTCCATAGGCGACCCCCCAGAACTCACCCACCTCTTCGAAGGTCCCGTCGCCGAGGTTGTGGAACAAGAAATTGCGCACCGTGTCGTTGGCCACAAACAGATCCAACAGCCCGTCGCTGTCGAGGTCGATCGGCAAAACGCCCAGCCCCTTGCCGACCGCCACACCCGAGGCCTCGTTGAGAACGCGCATGCCCGCCGCCTCGCTTGCGTCGGCAAAGGTCCCGTCGCCCCGATTGAGGTAGAACGTCGGCTGGGTGCCCTCGTAGTTCACCGGCGGCCCGTAGGCCTTTCCCACGCCGGTGAGCTGGTAGCCGACCTCTCGATCGATCTCGCGCGACCACTTGACGTAGTTCGAAACGTAGAGATCCAGGTCGCCGTCATTATCCGCATCGAAAAACGCGGCCGACGTGGACCAGGTAGCGGCGTCTCCAGCGACCCCGGCTCGCCGGGTCACGTCCACGAAACCCTTCTCGGTGTTGCGCAGCAGTCGGTTCTCGCCGACCGCGGCCAGGAAGACATCCGTGCGGCCGTCACCGTCCACGTCACCCACCGCGATACCGGTGCCGTAGAGGGAGGCGTCGAGGCCGGTCTCTCGGGAGACGTCGGTGAACCGGCCGGTGCCGTCATTCTCGTAGAGGCGGCTGTGCACGCCGAAGTTGTGCTTGCCACTGTGCGGCCAGTTGTTCGAGTTGACCAACAGGAGATCCTGATCTTGATCGTTGTCAAAATCGAAAAACGCCGCGCCCGACCCCATTGTCTCCGGCAGAAGTTTCTCTCCCTCGGCGCCGTTGGTGTGCACGAAGTCGATTCCGGCCTCGAGAGTCACATCGGTGAACGGAATCCTGGGCGCCTCGGAGTCCACTACGACCGTCTCCGGAGCCTCTTGCTCGATCTCGACCTGCGGCTCCTCTTCGGCCGGCCGGCGCTGCCAGGAGACGCCGATCGCGACCAGAGCGCCGATCGCGGCGAAAGCCAGCACCGAGCGCTTGAACCAGACGCCGATGACCGCATCGTCGGCGTCGGTCAATTCAAGGTCTTGCTCGTTGTTGGTTTCGTCGTCACGCATGCGATGGGCCTCGGCCGCCGCCCAAGGCGGCGTCGCAGTCTAGCCTGCGGAGTTCACGAGCCGCCCAGCTCGTAGGCTCCGGGGCGCTGAAGATCATAAATGGCGATCGCCTCGGCGGCATGATCGGCGGCCGGGTTCGCGGCTCGATGCTTGGCGATCGCCCGGCCACGCGCGTTGTCGTCGGGCTTGTACTTGCGATAGAGCTCGAAGTGATGAGCCGCCTCTTCACGCCGGCCGAGCTGCTTGTAGATGAGGTCCAGGTTGAAGTGAGCGGTGACGTTCTCCGGATCCAGGTCTAGTACATCCAAAAACTCACTGCGAGCCTGCTCGAGCAGGGCCTCTCGCTCGCCACCCTCGCGCCGGCGCTCGAGCTTCGCGCGCTCGAACAGGGTCTGGCCGAGCTCATTGAGTAGCCGGTAGTCCTGGCCGAAGTCGAACTCGCGGCGCCGCGTCTCGGCGTCGTCGAGCATCAGGATCGACTGGAAGTTGGCGATTGCCTCGTCGAGAAAGCCGTTTTGCTTGTTGACCAAGCCGGTGAACCACGCCACCGACCAGGCCGGCGCCGGAGGATCGAACTCGGCCGCGCGGCGCAGAGCCTCGATCGCCTGGTCGCCGACCGTGCCCTGGGCCAGGTAGACGCGAGCCAGGTTGAGCGGGCCATCCGGCCGGCCGAGCTCCTCCACGCGCCGAAAGGCCTCCTCGGCCTGGCGCAGCTCACCCTTGGTCTTGCCGCCCTTGCGCAGTAGCCCGATGCCGTAGTCGTTCCAGCGCTGCCATTCCGGTATCGGCGAGGGCTCGTTGACCGGGGTGGAAGCGCCCGAAGCGGTCCGGCTCCCGACCGGGAACGTCAACGAGTCGGACGCCAAGGTCATGACCGGCAGCTCGTTGACGTAGTCATCGCCATAGACGTGCTGCATGTAGGTCGTGTCGAACTTTCGAAAACGCAGCTCGACGTCTACGGTCAGCGTACCCGATGCCTCGCGCGGCACGTCGAGCCGGTAGTGCACCACCTCACCTGCGCCTGGCGGGATCATGTGGTCGTAGAGCGGCACGAAGATGTCCTGCGCGTTTCTCCGGTCGATGCGATTGCCGTCGCGGTCGAGAACATAGGAGTTGACGAAGTGCGACCATGGATCGACGCCTCCGTCTGCGCGCAGGCCGCCGCTTCGGCCCACCACCCGGTCGCCCGCGGTCGCGGTCAGATCCACCCAGACCTCGTTTGAATCGGAGGTGCCCTGGGTGAAGTGATGCCCCATCTTGACCGTGCGGATCACAACCTCCAGGAGATAGCTCTTGCCCGGCTCGAGGATCGGCACCTCCGGACGCAACGGCGCGGTGAGCTCGCCCTCGATCGATCCGCCCTCTCTGATCCCGAAGATATCGAGACGCATGACGCCCTCGTTGAACCGGCGGTGAGCCTCGATCGATTCGGCGGGAAGATCCAGCAGAAAGGGCACCGCGGTGTTGGCGCTCGGGAACTGATGATCGTGGACCTTGAGCTCTCCGGTGCCGTCGAAGTCTCGCGCACCGAACTGATCCGAGGGTTCCAGTTGCATATGGCAGTTGCTGCAGTTGTGCTCGGCCTTCTCCGGATAGTAGAAGCTCGAGACCCCGTGTCCCGACACCCCGCTCAAGTGGTAGGAGTCATAGTGGTTTTGCCCTCGCAGCCACTTGTACTTGTTGAGCTCCTCGGGAAGGTGGACCTTGTGGCAGGACCCGCAAAACTCCGGAGACTTGTGCAACGGCTTCAGAAAGGTCCGCTTGTGGAACTCGGGTTTGGCCTTGACCAGCTGCTCGTTGATCCAGCGCAGCGCCCGGCTCTCTGAAAACGCGAATGGATAGTGCTGAGGCTGCTCGATGGTGTAGTCGGCGTTGCCCCGCACGCTGTTGATGTTGGTGATCGCGTGGCACCCGGTGCAGGTGATGCCCTCATCGGCGGTGGGATCGTTGACGTCGTCGTAGTTCGGATCGTCGAACTTGCCGCTGAAGAAGGGCACCACATCGTGGCAGCCCGCGCAGAATCGCGCCGCCTGCACGTCGCCGTCCCGCTCGAAGGCGACCTGCCGCGTTTCGCGTACCGAGAACAGGTAGGCCGGATTGTTGAACGAGCTCAGCCGGTGCGCGCTGACCGACCAGGACGCGTGGGTGTCCTCGTGGCAGGTCTCGCAGTACCGGTCGTTCATCAGCACTCGTTCCGGGATGAAATCGCCGGTCGCCGTGCGCGCCAGCGACGGGAAGAAATACTGCTCTCCCGAGGCCGGTCCCTCGACGTTCCAACGGCGAGGATCCTGAGCCTGGAGAATCAGCAGGACCACGGAGACCAGCGCGGCCACACCCGCCCACTTGAGCCCCACCTGCCATTTGATCCGGGGGCCCGCCAGGCGGTGCAGCACAAACAGCCAGGCCGCCACCAGAGGAGTCAGCACGTGAATCCAGAAGGCCACCGACCGGACCGCCGGGTCCTTGATCACGATCAGACCCTCGAGCCGGGTCAAGACGACGCCCGAAACCAGGAGCGCCAGGGCCACGGCGAGGAGCCCGTACCCCACCCACACCGCGCGACGATTGGGTCGGTTATGGGCATTGCGCGTATGCACCACCACAAACACCACGAACGGCAGCAGAAGGATCGCCCCAAGCACCAGGTGCCCGAGAAACATGAGCATGTAGAACCAGTTCTGGTAGATCTCTCCCCGCGACCACTCGAGCACTCTGACGCCGACGAGGTAGACGGAGTTGACCGCCAGCAGTGCGAACAGCCCGAAAACCAGCGCCAGGACCCGCCGCAGCTTGGGACCGACGGCCCGTCGTTGCTTGCCTCGAGTGCGGAGTTTCGGTCTGCCGGTCGTTCTCATCACTTCTGCTCGAAATCACCCAGCCGATCGGAAGATCTTAGACGCTCTCCGCTTCCGAATCCAACGATCGGCACCCGGACTGTCCAAACATTACGAATGGACGCTTTCCCTTTTGTTTGTGGTAGGTTGCACAATCTCAGCCGCCCAGACAGGAGATACTGGCGCGGCGGCGCTAGGATAGGCCGCCAGGAAACTTCGGGCCATGAGGAGTCGAAATACCAGAATGGGTCAGTCGGCGATCGTCGCTTCGGTAGTGAGCCTGTGTCTGCTGTCGACACCGACGCTGGCCGAGAGCCTTCGGGGCACCACCCGGTCGCTCGATCGGCAAAACGTCCAGGCCCGCAATCACGACTTCACCTTCCTGCGCACCAAGAGCCAGGTCCAGCGCTTCGTCAGCAACGGCTGGCTGGTGCCCGTGCGCCCCAACCACGTCTACACACTGAAGGGTGTTTCCTTTCCGTACTCGCGGCCCGAAGTGAGGCTCTTTATCGAGCGTCTCGGGGAGCAGTATTCCGCGGCCTGCGGCGAGGAGCTGGTCGTGACCAGCCTGACCCGGCCGCGCAACTACCAGCCCAGAAACGCCTCGCCCCGCTCGGTGCATCCGACCGGCATGGCACTCGACCTGCGCCGGCCGTCCGATCGGCGCTGCCGCAGTTGGCTCGAGAGCGTCTTGCTTTCCCTCGAAAAGCAGGGCGTGCTGGAAGCGACCTACGAACGGCGACCGCCTCACTACCACGTAGCCGTGTTTCCCGAGCCGTACAAGCACTACGTCGAGCGGGTGAGGTCTGGCGACCCGACCACCCGCTACCTGGTCGATCGCGGCGATAACCTCTGGCGCATCGCCAGCAAGCACAATACGACCGTCGCCGAGGTCATGCGCCTGAACGGCCTCCGGTCGGCCCAGATCTATCCCGGTCAGATTCTGTCGCTGCCCTCGGCGCGATAGCCTCCGGGCCTCAGCAACGCCTCGACCGCGCCCTCACAGCGACGCGGCGGTCCGGCGCGACGATGCCTTCGAGCCCGGTGCCGCCCAGTGCGCCGTCGCGGGTTTGGTACACTTAGCTTTGCTGCGGGACGACAACAAAAGCCCACCGCAATTGCGAGGTAGTTATGGCAAATCAAGCATCCATGGTCCGCCGACAGCGTGAGCGGGCCCGCCAGCAGAAGCGGCGAGAAAAGCACGCGAGAAAAACCGAGCGCCGCGAGGCCAAAAAGGTCGCCGATACCGTCGAGGTTCCCGCAAACGACCCCATGAACGATCCCACGATCGACTGGGGATCGGCGGTTCGCGAGACCGAAGTCGTTCTCAATGAGAACTTCGAGGTCGTCGAGGACGAGCCGGAAGCCGAAGAGGAAGAGTCCGAGGACGATTGAGGCGGGAGCGTTTCCTTCCAGGGACGCCGGCGGCGCGGCTCGCGCTCGCCACGGCTGTCTGCTTTGGGTTCGTCGCAGGGGCCTCCTCCGCCGGCGCGCAACCCACTGAAACAGCGGGCACAGCCGATCCAGTCGACCGGATCGATTTGGTTCGGGCCTTCCGGCAGGAGAACGCGCCAGCGATTCTCCGGGAGTTTCGCGAGCTTCTGGCGATTCCCAACGTCGCCTCCGACAGCGCCAACATCCGGCGTAACGCGGATTGGATCGCCTCGGCTCTTCGCCGGCGCGGTGTCCTAACCGAAGTCTGGACATTGGGCGGCGCGCCGCCTGTGGTCTACGGCCGGCTCGGATCGGAGGACGCCCAGCGGACTCTCGGGATCTACGTCCACTACGATGGCCAGCCGGTGGACCGCGAGAGCTGGAGCTCGCCTCCCTGGGAGCCGGCGCTGCTGACCACCTCCCTGGAGAACGGTGGAACGCGGATAGCCTGGCCCGTCCGGGGCGAAAACCCGGATCCGGAGTCCCGGATCTACGCGCGCTCCGCGGGCGACGATAAGGCGCCGATCGCGGCGGTGCTGGCAGCCCTCGATGCGCTCCGCGATGCGGGTCTGACCCCGACCTCCAACCTGGTGTTTCTTCTGGAGGGCGAGGAGGAGGCCGGTTCGGACCACCTCGGCGACTACCTGCGCGATCACCGAGACGAGCTTCAGGTCGATCTCTGGCTGATCGCCGACGGACCGGTACATCAGAGTCGCCGGCCCCAACTGGTCTTCGGCGTGCGTGGCTATTCGGGCTTCGATATCACCGTCTACGGAGCGACCCGGTATCTTCACAGCGGCCACTACGGCAATTGGGCCCCCAATCCCGCTCTGCTCCTCTCCTCTCTCCTGGCGGGGATGAAGGACGCATCGGGCGCGGTGACGATCGCCGACTTCTACGCCGACACCGCTCCGATCAGCGACGAGGATCGGGCCGCGATCGCCGAGCTGCCCGACTACGACTCGGTGCTGCGCCGCGAGCTCGGCCTTCACTCGACCGAAGCGGACAATCGTCCGCTGGCCGAGACAATCCTGCTGCCCTCGCTCAATGTTCGCGGTCTGGCGAGCGCCGCCGTCGGCGCTGCGGCCCGCAACATCATCCCCACCGAAGCCACCGCCTCGGTCGACATCCGCCTCGCCAAGGGCGACGACCCCGAGGTGATGCTCGACCGGGTCGAAGCCCACATCCGCACGCAGGGCTTCACCATCGTTCGCGACGAACCCGACCTCGAAACGAGATTGGCGCATCCTCGCATCGCCAAGGTCATCCGCCGAAGCGGCTATCCCGCCGTTCGCACCGAGCTCGACCACCCAGCGGTCGCGTCCGTGAAAGAAGCAGCCCGGCGGGCGGCCGGCGAGGCGCCGTTGATGGTCCCGACGCTCGGAGGGTCCTTGCCGCTCTACCTCTTCGTGGATGTCCTCGAAGCTCCGGTCGTGATCACACCGATCGCCAATCACGACGACAATCAACACGCGCCAGACGAGAACCTCCGGCTGGCCAACCTCTGGTACGGCGTCGACCTGATGGGCGCTCTCCTGACCATGCCCTAGCCGCCCGACTGGGGTCTCCGAATGTCCAAGCTGATGAGATCTGTTCTGGCTGGCCTCGCGCTGTTCGCCCTCGCCTGCAGTTCCACGCCTACGCTTCCGCAATCCGGGTCGCCTGAGGTCGGGGCCGACGCCGAGGGCCCGATTCTGATTTTGGTCAGCCTCGACGGGTTTCGATGGGACTTCCTCGAGCGCGGCGAAACACCCACGCTCGCGCGGCTCGCGGCCGAGGGCGTCCACGCTCGACGCCTCATTCCTTCCTTCCCCAGCAAGACCTTTCCCAATCACTACACGCTGGTGACCGGCCTGCGCCCCGCCGAGCACGGCCTGGTCGCGAACAACATCTGGGATCCCGCTACCGAGAAGCTCTTCGGCCTATCCAACCGCGTGGCTGTCGGAACCGGAGCCTGGTACGGAGGCGAGCCGATCTGGGTGACCGCGGAGCGGCGCGGAATCCGGACCGCACCCCTGTTCTGGCCCGGAAGCGAAGCCGAGATACTCGGGGTGCGGCCCAGCTACCACCAGCCCTACGACGGCGACATGACGCCCGAAGCCCGGGTCGATCTCATCCTAAAGTGGCTCGAACTGCCGCCACCCGAGCGCCCCGGGTTTCTGACTCTCTACTTCGAGGACGTCGACGACGCCGCGCACACGTTCGGGCCGGAGCCTTCCGCTGAGCTCGCCGGCGCCCTGGGCGTGGTCGACCGGGCGATGGCACGGCTGGTCGAAGGCCTCGAGCGTCGCGGGCTCGACGACCGCGTCGATCTGCTCGTCGTCTCAGACCATGGCATGGCCTCGACCTCGCCTGAACGCGTCATTCTCCTTGACGACTACATTGACCTCGAGACGGCCAACGTCGTGGATTGGAATCCGGTTCTGGGGCTGTGGCCGTCGAAGGAGAACCTAGACCGAGTCTACGAGGCCCTGGCCGGAGCGCACTCTCACCTCACCGTGGTGCGTCGGGAAGAGATCCCCGATCGGTTCGAGTTCGCCGGACATGAGCGGATCCCGCCGATCGTCGGGATCGCCGACGAAGGCTGGAGCATCTCGTCGAGCAGTGACGTCGCCCGCTGCCCGAGGTGTTTCGACGGCGGCACCCACGGCTACGATCACCGGCTGGAATCCATGGGCGCTTTGCTGGTCGCCCGCGGCCCCTCGTTTCGCAGGGCAACCAAGATCGGGCCGATCGAGAACTTCCACCTCTACAACGCCATGTGCATCGTGCTCGGCCTCGACCCGGCGCCCAACAGCGGCGATCCCGCGAGAGTCTGGGATCTGGTGACGCCCCGCGAGCCGAACACCGGCTCCTGAGCCTGTCTAGCAGGTCGCGCGTCGAAAATCGTCGAGAAAAGTGGCCAGCGCTTCGACCGACGCTCTCGCCACGCCGTTGTAGAGCGAGGCGCGCACGCCGCCAACGGACCGGTGCCCTTTGAGACCCACGAGGCCCCGCGCCTCCGCCTCCTCGAGAAACTTCGGCTCGAGCGCCGTGTCGGCCAGCCGGAAGGTCACGTTCATGAGTGAGCGGCTCGAGGAGTGGGCATGGAGGACGTAGAACCCCGCCGATCGTTCGACGGCCTGGTAGACCAGTTCTGCCTTCGCCCGGCTGCGCTCGGCGGCGCCCGAGAGGCCGCCTCGCGACTCGAGCTCCTCGAGCACCAGGTTCATCGCGTAGATCGGAAAGACCGGCGGCGTGTTGAGAAGCGATCTCTTCGCAGCCAGCGCCCGGTAGCTCATCATGTCGATGACGTCGGTGCGCGCAGCGGCCAGCAGGTCCCGCCGAATGATCACCACGGTCAGGCCCGCCGGCCCCAGATTCTTCTGCGCGCCGGCGTAGATCAGCCCGTGGGCAGCAAGGTCCAACGGCCGGCTCAGGATGTCGGATGACATGTCCGCAACCAGCGCCACCCCGCCACCATCGGGCGGCTCGTGGAACTGCGTGCCGTAAATCGTGTTGTTGCTGGTGTAGTGCAAATAGGCGGCGTCGCTTCCGACCGTGTACTCGGTCGGCTGGGGAACTCTGACGAAGCCCTCCGCTTTCCCACTCCAGATCGACCGCGCGCCGTCGAGGTGCTCTCCGGCCGCCAGCGCCAGTTCGCTCCAGCGACCGGTGACGAGGTAGTCGCCCTTCCTTCCCGGCTCGAGTAGGTTCATCGGCACGAGGCTGAACTGAGTGCGCGCGCCGCCGCCCATGAAGAGAACGTCGAAGTCGTCCGCGGCACCGAGAAGGCGAAGCAAGCGGGCGCGCGCCGACTCGTGGACTTCATCGTACTGAGGACTGCGGTGGCTGATCTCGAGAATCGAGCGCCCGGTGCCCGCGAAATCGAGCCACTCCTCGCGGATGCGCTCGAGGACCGTCAGCGGCAGTGCCGCGGGACCGGCGCCGAAGTTATGAACTCGATCTGTCGGCATCGTCCGTCAGGCTCCCTTCGCGGCGAGGCGGGCGCGAAACGCCGGCCCCAGCTTGGCCTCGAGGCGGTTGCGAATCCAGGCGGGGTCCCACCACTCGACCGGGTTCACCGCTTGCCCCTGGAGCAACATGGTGAAATGCAGGTGATCGCCGCCGGCGAGTCCGGTTTCGCCGGTCCTGCCCAACCGCTGTTTCTTCTCGACCGTTTGTCCGGTCTCGACCTCCAGGGTCGAGAGGTGCCCGTAGAGGCTCATCAGCCCGTAGCCGTGATCGACCACCACGGCGTTGCCGTAGATGCCCAGGTAGCCGGCGAGAGCCACGATGCCGCGGTTCGCGGCCGGCACGGGAGCCCGCTTGACCGAAGCGAGGTCGAAGCCCAGGTGGTCTTGCTGATCGACGGGCTTCCCCTCGAAGACATAGGTCCGTCGATCCGCGAACGCCGACATGACCTGGGATCCGGGCAAACCCTGAAACGCCTCGGACCACAGAAACTCCTGCCGGCTTTCACCAGCCAGCCGCACGAGCTCCGCCGCATTGCGGGAGCGCAAGCCGCGGTTGATGCTCAGATAGGTCTCGAGCAGCGTGTCCGACTCGCGAACCGAGGGTGAGTTGGCGACAATCTCCGGCACCACCTTGGCCAGAAAGGCGGTCGACACCGCGATCTCGTCCTGCTCGTACGCGCGCTCCTGCAGCCGATCGATAAAGGCGAATTCCGCTCGATTGCCCACGGCGTCCTCGGCGACCAGTCTTATTTCGTCGGTTCGCGTCAGGTCGAACGGCACCGCGAACAGGGCGAAGCGCTGGCCCTTGGGCGCTCCAGGCAAAGCAAATCCCGGAAACCACAGGTCGCGAACCTTGACGCCGTCGCGAAGCGACGTCGCGCCGACGCTGTAGACGACAACCTCGGCGCCCCCTTGCGCAGGGTAGTGCTGGGTAGACAGAACACCCAGGGACGGCGGCCGGAGCAGAACCTCGAACTCGCGCTCGGCAGCCGTCGGCTCGCCCTTGCGCAGCCAGGCGCCCGGCGGTCGGGCCACGACTCGCAGCCTGGCCGGCTCCTCGGTCAGCCGGTCGCCCAGGGCGTCGCTTCCGACGGCCAACGAAAGCGTATCCGTGAGTTCCCGCGGTCCCCAGAACGCCCACGGTGCGCGCGCCACGTACCTGCGCTCAGCCAGCGGAATCCGCCGCTCGCCCTGGACCAGCTCGACCTCGACATCGCCCAGGCCCCGGCCCGTCGACTGGAGCCGCACCGTGACTTCGGTGTCGCGACCAATGCCGGGCAACTTCGAGTCGATCGCGACCTCGGGCGAGGAGCCCGCGCGAAACAGGGCCAACCCCAGGCCGGTCGCCGCGAGAATCGACAGTAGCCCAACCAACCGCCGCGGCGCTTTCGAACGTCTGCGCGTCTCGAGCAGTGTCATTCGGAGCCCTCTTGCTTGCTGCGCAGGACTTTCATGACCTCGCGCTGATCCGAGTACTTTGCTCGAGCTTGCACGTACTCCCGATGTGAAAAGCCGAGCTCGCTGGCGACCTGGCGGACCTGAGCTTCCTCCACCGAGGAGATCGAGTCGTCGGCCGCCGACACCGCGAACAGAGTATCGAGAAGATGATGTTTCTGGTCGGCGGACGCGATCTGGGCAAACTCGCGGGTGACCAGGAAGTTCTCGGTGCCACCGACCAGCCGATTCTGGCTCTTGGCGATTTGGACAACCAGAATCGCTTCCTCGACGGGGAGATCCCCGAACTCGGCCACCGCCGTTTCCATGGCCGCGGTCTCCGCCTGTGAGATGTGCTGATCGGCGTGCGCGATCCTGCCGAGAATGTAGGCAAACGCGGCGACGTAGCGCGCCTCGTCGGGGTCCATGGCTTCGAGCCTCGATACGATCCGCCGAACGGTCTCAGTATCCCCCGGCGCAAGCTCCGTATTGTCGGCTGGTTTGAAGATGTCTCGCCAGTTCACGTTCGAACTCCGCCGGCAAGGATAGCGCGACTAGAATCGACGGATGAAAAGAAACGTCGCCCCTTTCGCCGCGGCCGCTCTCCTCGCCGTTCTCGCCGACGGTTGCGCCCGATCCGAGTTCGCGCCGGAGAGCGCCGCCGCCGACCTGGTCGGCTCCTGGCGGGCCGTCCTGAGGTCTCCGGGAGGCGAGCTGCCGTTCGAGCTCCGAATCCGCGATAACGGAGGCGAGCTCCAAGCGGTGGCGGTCAACGGAGCGGAGGAAGCCCCCTTCAGCTCGGTTAGGGTCGAAGACCACCGTGTCCTCCTAGCCTTCAGTTTCTACGACTCCGAGATCGTAGCCGAGCGCGACGGCGACCACCTCAGCGGCCACTGGCGCAAAGTCGTGCCGGAGGGGACTTCGACACTCCCCTTCAGCGCAAGGCGTCTACGGCCCGGCGAGGCCTCGACTCGCTTTTTTACGCCAGCGCGCCTGGCCAAGGCGGATTCGAGCGGCTCCGTGGACGGGAGCTGGGCGGTCGAGTTCACCGACGAGGATGGCACCGAAGTCGCCCGCGGTGAGTTCGCTCAGAACGGCGCGAGAGTTACCGGGACCTTCTTGACCCCGACTGGGGACTACCGTTTTCTCGAAGGTGTTCTTGTGGACCGGTTCCTGCGCCTGTCTGCGTTCGACGGCGGCCACGCGTTCTTGTTCCACGCCGAACTCCACGAAGACGGCACTCTGAGCGGAGATTTCTGGTCGCGAGACACTTACCACGCGACCTGGACCGCGCGGCCGGCCGAGGATCACGAGACCGTGCTTCCAGACGCCTGGTCGCTCGTGGGCCTCACCAACCGGGACGGACACTTCGGCTTCGAGTTCCCGGACCTCGACGGCCGCTTGGTGTCCTCGAACGACGACCGTTTCAAGAACAAGGTCGTCCTGGTCAACATCTTCGGCTCGTGGTGCCCGAACTGCAACGACAAGGCGCCGCTTCTTGCCGGGTGGCATCGCGAGTATCGGGATCGCGGCCTCGAGATCGTCGGACTGGCGTACGAGTTTACCGGCGACCCGGAGCGTGACGCCCGCCAGGTGCGCCGCTACTCCGAGCGGCACGCTATCGAGTTCCCGCTGCTTCTCGCCGGCCTCTCCGACAAGCGCGAAGCCGGGAGAACCCTGGCCGACCTGTCCGCGCTGATCGCCTATCCGACGTCCGTCTTCATCGACCGCGAAGGAGTGGTGCGCCGCATTCATACCGGCTTTGCCGGACCCGGCACCGGTGAGCACTTTCTTCGCTTGACCGCCGAGTTCGAGGAACTCCTCGAAGAGCTTCTCGTTGAGGCGCCGGCGGGCGTCGCGAGCTGATTCGAGATTTCTAGCGGAAGTAGCCCGAGATGGTGCGCGCCTTGAGGCCCGCGCCCTGGACGTCCACCTCGACGTCCCGCCAGCGCTCGCCACCGGCGTCTCGCACGTAGTAGCCAAGCAGATACTGGCTGCGCAGCTCTTCGTCGATCTGATCGTAGATCGCGGTCAGATCGCCCCCAACCCGGGTCACAAAGACCCTTCCTCCGACCGATCGCACCAGCCCGTCCAGCCGGTTCATGAAGCTCTTGATCGTCAGCCCCTTCCCTTCGGTGCGGTAGATCTCGTCGTTGGACACGATCACGTACACCGGCACGCCCACCCGCCGAGCGAACCGCAGGCAAGTCCGGTAGGAGAAGTCTGGATCTTCGTCGGCGCCGTCGGAAAAGACGATCAACGCCTTCTTGCCGGGAACCGACTGGAGCTGCACCAGCGAGTAGACGATGCCCTTCCAGATCTCGGTGCGCCCGTCGGGCTCGAGCGTGTACAGGGCCTGCTCGACCCGATCCAGATCGCGGGTCGTATCTCGAACCAGCTCAGGGCCGCCACCGAAACGAACCACGAAGGCACGGTCCTTCTGCGCACCCAGCGCATTGACGAACTCGGCCGCCGCCGCCTGAACGTCGGGCAGCTTGATGAACATCGACGCAGAGGAATCGATCGCCAGCCCCACGGTTAGGGGCAGATCGCCGGCTTCATTGAAGGTCGTGATCTCCTGCTCGACCCCGTCCTCGAACACCCGAAAGGTATCCGCGGGCAATCGGGTGACCGGATGTCCTTCCCGATCGGTGACCACCGTAAAGAGCTCGACCAGCTCGACGCGTACCCTCTCGGTGCCACCCGGGCTGTTGATGAACAGCACGTCTTCGGTTTGCGAACCGTCCGCGAGCAGAGCTTCGACCCTGAAAAAGCCCGATGGGGCGCCCTCGGGTATCTGAAAGCGCTGCTTGAAGGGCGGCGCGAACCGGGTCGCGAAGAGTTCGTCGTTCCAGAAGAACTGAACCCGGTTGAGCTCCGCGCCCCGCGGCATCTCGAGAGCGGCTCGGACGGTGACCGTGCCGGTCAGAGGCGAGTTTGGATCTCCGGGCCTCTCGGGGCTCACCACACGCACTCTGAACGTTCCGGTGCCGGCGTTGAGAACCAGTTGATCCCGGCCCAGTTCGAGTCCCTCCGAATCGAAGGCCACGGCTTCGACCGCATGCCGGTCCGGGTACCTGCCGAGCGTCACCGAGACCGAGAACGGCGGTGACTTGCGGGTCGACTCGAGCTTGCCGTCGAGGTAGAAGTCGACTCTGTCCACCTGCTCGGAAAGCACCGTGTCGATACGGGTCTTGCCCACGGCGAGAGGCTCGCGCGGCGCCAGCAGATGAATCGCCCGCGGCGCCGGCAACATTCCGCCGAACGTGCCCAGAGCGTCGAAGCCCTCGTCGGTAACAACCGCGGCATAGGCGCCTCCCCAGAGACCGCTTGCGAGATCCTCGACGATAACGACAACCGGCACGTCCGACGAGACGTCGGGGCCGAGCTCGACGGAGATCGCGCCGCCGGCAAGCTCCGCGCTCGAGACCTCCTCGCGCCGACTCACCTGCCGGCCGTCGTTCTCGAAGGTGACGGTCGTCACCATCAGCCGTTCGAGAGGCGCGGCTTCGGAGTCTTCGATGGTGCGCGCGGCGACGATCTCGAGCCGCGCCGGGCCGCCATCGACAGCCTCCCGGCTGACCGCTTCGACCACCAAACCGCCTTCGGCGAGATCGGCGTCGAGCAGCTGCCGCGCTCGAACCGTGGCGACCAGAGCCGGCGTGCCACGGCTGATCCAGTGGCGCCGGGTCTCCAGTTTGCCGCCCCGGGGGCCGAACACGGTGAGCTCGACCGGCGCCAGATCGCCGAGATTCGGCGGCACCTCGACAGTTACCAAGATTCGCTGTCCAAGGGCGGCGAATGCCCGCTCGAGCTGCGCCCCATCGACCACCACTCCCCCACCGGACTCCCGCGCAAGCTCGGCCAGCGCCTCGCGAGGCGCGAGCAAAGCGGCTTCGGGAAACGACTTACCTTTACCGCCGAGCTTTCCTTTGAGGCTCTTGAGGACATCGAAGCGCGGCGTGATGACGGTCTTGTCCACTCGGCGACCGCCCTCGTAGGTGGTGATGACCTCGGCGCGTTCTTTTTCTTCGCCGCCTTCGAGCAGAAGATCGGTGGCTGCTTCCGGGCTGACCGACCAGACCGACCAACCCAACGCGGAGAGCGTCTGCCCGAGCTCCTCGATCGTGGGCGAGATAACCGGTACGACTTCATCATCGACGATCGAGGCGAGACCAAACGGCGCGAGCAGTTCACGGTAGAAACGCGCGACATCGGTGTCGAAGCCCCCGCCCACCAGGATCAGCATTTTCTGCCCCGGTGACGGGCTCGATACCGCCCAGGTCAACAGCTGCTCGCGGAAGCGGCCGAGGAGCTCGGTCTCCTCGGCGAGGCTCTCGCGCACCAGGGAGCCGATCTCGGCCAGGCGCTGGCCGGCGGTCGCGGAGATCGCAAGATGCTCATTCTCGACGAGCTCACCCAGATCCGTCTGGTCGACGAAGCGCTTGCGGATCACGAGCTGACCGCCCTCGCTGGTGGTTCGCAACCTCAGCCAGCTGAGCGCCTCGGCAAGCTGCTCGGGAGACCGGGTCGACGGCACCGAGGTGACCACCTGATCGCCCGCCGAAATCACTTCGACCGCGCCGATATCGACCAGGCGCGGAGCCTGCTCGGCGAGCTCGAGCAGCGCGTTGTGCACCGTCAGCGGCGGCGCCAGAACCCGATCCACGAAGAGCACCACTCTCGGCGCCGAAGTCGGCCGTGCAACGGCCACAACTTCGACCGGCCGACCGTCCACGGTCGCGGCAAGAGAGTCCGCCGAAATGGCCTCCGGGGCGCCCAGATGCCCGATCGGGAGCTCGACGGACACTCGATCGGCGCCAGCCCGCCCCGGCAGGAACGCCAACAGACACAGGAGTGCCCACGGTCCGACAGCCCTCAGAATCGTCCTCGATGACAGCATGAGCCCACGTGCAGAAGCAAGGTCAATGCCCGGCAACGCCTCGCTGGTGCATGGTAGACTGACTGTCCCCGCTTTTCCAGGCGGCGGCTGAGCCCACACTCAATCTTCTCTCGCAGCCAACCGGAACGCCACCGACTCGCGTTCGTCGCGTCTCCGGTTTCCAATATTTTCCAAGGAGCAAGCGTATGAACTCGATCTTCGAAATGGTGACGTCCCAGCTCGGCTCGGGCCAGCTCGGTCAGATCCAGAGCCAGGTGGGCCTCGACGAAGGCACCGCCCGAAAAGCCGTGCCGGCAGCGGTGGGAACCCTGCTCGGCGCCCTCGCCAAGAACTCGCAGAACTCGTCGGGAGCCGAAGCGCTCCTGGGAGCCCTTTCCCGCGATCACGACGGGAGCATTCTGGACAACCTGTCGGGAGCTCTCGGAAGCCCGCAGGAAGTCTCGGCCGGAGAGGGGATTCTCAAGCACGTCCTGGGAGGCAAGCGCGCCGCAGTCGAAAACGGCCTGGGCCAGTCTCTCGGCGTCAACCAGCAGCAGATGGGGCAGCTGCTCGCCATGCTCGCCCCGGTGATCATGGGCGCCCTGGGCAAGGCGCGCCGGGAGCAGGGCTTCGACGCCGGCTCCCTGGCGAAAACCCTGGGGCACGAGCGCAGCAGTCTGGAGCATAAGATGCCCTCCGGCATGGGCGGCCTGGGCAGCCTTCTCGACGCCGACGGCGACGGCAGCATCGTCGACGATCTGGCCAAGAAGGCGGCCGGCGGCTTTTTCAAAAAACTTCTCGGCGGCCGCTAAACGCGATCCGCCGGCATACCAATTTCTAAGAGGAGACAGACGCAATGGGATTGTTTGATTTCGTAAAGGACGCCGGAGCCAAGATCTTCGGCGGTGACGACGACAAGCCGAAAAACAAGGTCGAGGTCCGCGAGCCTTCGCGCGAGGACGTCGAGAGGCTCCAGGAGCGCAAGGCGGCGAGCCGCCTGGTCACAATGGTCGAAACCCTGGGCTTCGAGATCGAGGACTTCTCGGTCAAGGTGGACGACGGCGTCGCCACTCTCAACGGCAAGGTCGGCTCCCAGGCCGACAAGGAGCGCATCGTCCTCGCCGTCGGCAACACCGCGGGCATCGGACGAGTGGACGACCGCCTCGAGCTCGAGGTGGCCGAGCCCGAAGCCACCTTCTACACCGTCAAGGGCGGTGACACCCTGTCGAAGATCGCCAAGCAGCACTACGGCAACGCCTCGAAGTACCCGATCATCTTCGAGGCCAACAAGCCGATGCTGAAGGACCCGGACAAGATTTACCCGGGCCAGGTCCTGCGGATTCCGCCGCTCGAGGCTTGACTCCGCCCGATCGGGTTTGCCGCGCCGGGGGCCTTCTGGCCTCCGGCGTTTCTTTTCCCTTCCTCCCGACCGGTTTTGCCGCGCGTCGGCGGTGAGCCTCAGTGGTCCTCTTGCTGTAGCGGTCGACCTCCTTGTCGGGCGACGGATGCTGCGTGGCGGCATCTCAGAGGATTCCACGTGGGCAGCGAGACGGAGAAAAGACGGTCGACAGGGACGTCGACCGCTACAAAAGCTACCGGTGAGACGATCCTCGAACCTCGGCCGCCAGAAGACGGTCGACGGGGACGTCGACCGCTCCAAGCCGCTAGCCGCGGCTACTCTTCGTCTTCGCCGACGAGCGCCTGGAGCCGGTCCGCGAGGCGCTCGACCCGGCGCTTGATCTCCGCCCGCTCACGCTCGAGTCCGGCCGATCCACCGGCGCTCTTTTGCCCGGTTTCGAGCTTCTTGACCCGCGCCGCAAGGTTGCGATTCTTTCGCCGAAGCTCGGTCAGCTCTCCGAGCAGTTTCTCGACCTGCCGTTCGAGCTCCTTCATCGAATCCATCGTCGGGTCAGCCTCCGAGTTTGAATCGGCGCTCGAGCGCTTCGGCCAGCCGCCCGTGCTGCTCGTTCACTTCATCCTGGGTGAGCGAGCGATCGTGGGCGCCGTAGCGAAACGAGATCGTCGTGTTCACCGCACCCGCGGGCACGCCCTCGCCGCAATACCGATCCGTCATCTCGAAGTCGGTCAGCGATTCGGGGCGAAGCTCCCGAATCGCGACGGCCAGCGTGGCCCAAGCGGTGTCGAGAGAATGAGTCAGCGTGAGATCGACGGCCACGCCGGGGTGGCGCGGCGGCGCGGTCACCTCGTCGGGAGCGCCGCGGCCGAGCTCTTCGATCCGGATCTCGCCGGCGTAGAGCGGTACCGCGCTCTCCGGCTCGTCGACTCGCCCCAGGTAGCCGATCGGTACCGGATCCGCAGCGCCGCGCCGGGCCAGATGAATCTCGGCCGCGGTGCCGGGAATGAGACCGGCCAGCGCGGCGGGCTCGAACCTGAGCTCGGCCCCGCTCTCGCGCGCCATCATCTCCAAGACACCCTTGAGGTCGAAGAAGTCGAGCTCGAGGCCGCGCTGCCAGGGGCTCCCGAGCCGACCACCCAGAATCACACCGAGTGAGTCCACCTCGCTGCCCGACGCGGGAAACACATGGCCGAATTCGAAAAGCTGGACGGACTGGGCACCGCGGCGAAGGTTGTAGAGAGCTCCTTCGACGAGATTCGGAAGCAGCGATCGCTGCATGAAAGCGTACTGCTCTGACAGGGCGTTCGCGAGCTCGAGCGGTGGCCCCACCGCCAGACCGTTGAATCTCGAGTCCGCGCCGGCCGAGCCGAACGAGTAGGTAATGGTCTCGGCCAAACCGCAGGCCGCCAGAAGGTTGCGCAGCTCCTCGCGTCGAAGGTGCGAAAGGCTCAGCCCCGGGTCCGGTCCCTCGATCGCGGGCAGCGTTGAGGGAATCGCGTCGAGACCGCGCATCCGAAGCACCTCCTCGTAGAAATACGCCGGGTACACGCGGCCCTTCGGATCGGCTTCGAAGTCGAACCGCCTCCAGGAAGGCACCTGAACGTTCCAGGCGGTTTCGTCTCCGAACAGCCGCTGAAGCGTAAAGCCCAACCGACCGAGGTGCTCGACAACGAAGCTCTCATCGGTCTCGACACCGGCAAAAGCGTTCAAACCCTCGAGGGAAAACTCACCCTCCACCGGTTCGGTCACGTCGGGCCGCACATCGATGACCTGCGGATCGAGCTTGCCGCCGCACAGATCCACGATCAAGCCCGCGGCGCGAAGCGCGGCCTCGAGGCAGGCTTCGGGATCCGAGCCACGCTCGAAGCGATGACTGGCGTCGGTGTGCATCGCCAGTGCTTTGGCGCCGTTTCGAACTCGAGTCGGCTGGAAATGGGCACTCTCGATGAGTACGTTGACCGTACCTTCGGAGACCTCACTGTCCCTACCGCCCATGATCCCGGCCAGGGCCACGGCCTCCTGGCCGTCGGCGATCACCAGGATCTCCGGAACCAGCAGGCGCGTCTCTCCGTCCAGGGTGATCAACGCTTCGCCGTTGCGGGCCGATCGCACGACGATTTTTTGTCCACGAAGCTTGTCGGCATCGAATCCATGCAGTGGCTGGCCGTACTCCCACAACACGAAGTTCGTGACATCGACGACGTTGTTGATCGACCGGACTCCGACCGCCTCGAGCCGCGCCTTGAGCCAGTCAGGGCTGGTTCCCACGCGAATCCCGCGGACGACGACTCCCACGTATCGGGGACAGCCCACCGGATCTTCGATCTCGATCGAGCCCCAGCTATTCGCATCGATGCGGATGACTCCAGGCGTCGGAAGGTCGGGTTGCTCGACCGTCTGGCCGAACAACGCGCCGACTTCGCGAGCGATCCCGAGATGGCTCATGCAATCCGCTCGGTTGCTGGTGACGTCCACCTCGAAAAGTACGTCGTCTCCCACGTGATCGCTGCCTTCGACGGCGAGACCCGCTCCGGTCAGCCCGTTGGCCAGGGCTTCGAAACTCTCGGGGAGAGTGACGTATTCGGCCAGCCAGCTTCGTGAGAACCGCACATCAACCCCTTACCTGCCGCAACACCCGCTCATCACTGTCGAAAAGGAGCCTGATATTGGGGATGCCGAAACGAATCATCGCAACGCGGTCGATCCCCAAGCCAAAGGCGAAGCCGGTGTAGACAGACGGGTCGATGCCGCATCGCTCGAGCACTCGCGGGTTGACCATCCCCGACCCCAGAATCTCCATCCAGCCGGTATCCGAGCACACCCGGCACCCACTGCCCGAGCAGAAGGGGCAGGTGATGTCCACCTCCGCCGACGGCTCGGTGAACGGAAAGTAGCTCGGCCTCAGCCTCACACCGGTCTCTTCCGAGAACAGCCGATGCACGAAGGCTTCGAGCGTGCCCTTCAAGTCGCCAAAGGTGATGCCCTTGCCCACGGCCAATCCCTCGATCTGGTGGAACATCGGGGAGTGACGCAGATCGTTGTCCTTGCGATACACCCGACCCGGACAGATCACCCGAATGGGCGGATCGCGGTCGACCATGGTCCGAATCTGGACCGGCGACGTATGCGTGCGCAGCAAACGGCCGTCCCGCAGAAAGAAGGTGTCCTGCTCTTCCCGGGCCGGATGGTCGGGCGGGAAGTTGAGCGCCTCGAAGTTGTGGAAATCGTCCTCGACCTCGGGCCCCTCGGCAACGCTGAACCCCAGACCCGCAAAGATCTCCACGATCTCGCGGACCACCAGGCTCACGGGATGCGCGGTTCCGACCCGCGGCGGTCGCCCCGGTAGGGTGACATCGAGCGCCGCAGACTGGGTCGACGCCGTTCGTTCGCGAGCGGAAAGAGAGGCGTCGAGCTCCTCGAGCCTCGCCTCGACGGAGTTCTTGAGTCGATTGACGGCCTGCCCGAAGTCCTTGCGTTCGTCGGGCGGAAGACCGCCCAGCTGCGACAATAGGCCGCGAACGATCCCGCGCTTGCGACCGAGCCACTTGAGGCGCAACGCCTCCCAGGCGGCGCGGTCGCTCGCCGCCGAGGCCTCTCGCTCGAACTCCTCGCGTTGCTGCGCGAGATCTGGCGGATCCGGCACCGCTACCTCCGCGGCCGCCGGCTCAGCCCGCCGCCGTAGCGCTCTTCGGGGTTGCCTCGGCCAGCGTCTTCTTGGCGAGCTCGGCGAACTCGGCGAACGCCTCCGCGTCGCGAACCGCCAGATCCGCCAGCATCTTGCGGTTCACCTCGCAACCGGCCTTGTTCAGTCCGTCGATGAGCCGATTGTAGGACAGGCCGTTGATCCGGGCGGCGGCGTTGATACGGATGATCCAGAGACCGCGGAAGTTCCGCTTCTTCTGACGGCGGTCACGGTACGCGAACTGGCGCGATCGATCGACCGCCAGTTTCGCGACGCGGTGGGCTCGCGACTTGGTTCCGTAATAACCCTTGGCCGCCTTTAGGATCTTCCTGCGACGCTGGGCTCTCCTTTTTCCGCGCTTGACTCTTGGCATATCGAACCTCGTTTCCTTATCCGCCCGATCGGATCGGGCTCGTCAAGCACCGCGGCTTGCGCGCGGAGCGGGCCGCCGGACAGGTTCGTTCCGGTCGGGCCTCTTTTTTCCGTCTTCCTAGCTGTGCAGCATCTCTTTGATGTTGCGCGCGGTCTTGCCGGTGGTGACCACCGCCTGGCGAAGCTGCCGCTTCCGCTTGGTGGTCTTCTTGGTCAGGATGTGGGAGTGCATCGACTGGTGGCGCTTGACCTTGCCGGTGCCGGTCACCTTGAAGCGCTTGGCCGCGCCGCGATGGGTTTTCTGCTTGGGCACTTTAGACTCCTTGCGTGACTCGACCGCCGTTCGGACCGGCGGTCGCGGCCGATGAGTGTAGCACGATCGGGGACACGATTCCTTCCCTAGAGTTCCCGGCTGCGGCTCGCCGCCAGCTCGCGGATCCGCTCGACGATCTCGGCGAGCGGCCTGGCACCCAGGTCCTCGCCGGTGCGTGGGCGCACGGCTACGGTCTCGGAATCCTGTTCGCGGCCACCCACTACCAGCATGTAGGGGACCTTCTGGAGCTGCGCCTCGCGGATCTTGTAGCCGAGCTTTTCGCTTCGGTCGTCCAGGTGCGCACGCACGTTGCCGGAGGTCAAGGTGTCCTGAACCGCCTTCGCGTAGTCGTGGAACTTGTCGGACACCGGCAGCACCACCGCCTGGATCGGCGCCAACCAGACCGGAAAGGCGCCGGCCGTGTGCTCGATCAGAATGCCCAGGAATCGCTCGACCGACCCCAGCATCGCCCGGTGGATCATCACCGGCCGATGCTCGGCGCCGTCTTCTCCGATGTAGGCCAGGCCGAACCGCTCGGGCAGGAAGTAGTCCAGCTGAACCGTGCCCAACTGCCAGGAGCGCCCGATGGCGTCCTTGATCTGGAAGTCGATCTTGGGCCCGTAGAACGCGCCGTCGCCGGCGTTGACCTCGTACTCGATTCCCGCGCCTTCGAGCGCCGCCGCGAGATCCTTCTCGGCGCGGTCCCAGAGCTCGTCCGATCCCAGCCGTTTCTCGGGCCGGGTGGAGAGCTCGATCAAGAGCTCGTCGAAGCCGAAGGTCTCGTAGATGCCGCGAATGATCGAGACCGCCAGCAGGACTTCGACCTCGACCTGTTCCGGCGTGCAGAAGACATGGGCGTCGTCCTGGGCGAACGACCGGACCCGGGTCAGGCCCGAGGTCTGGCCGCTGCGCTCGTAGCGATGCAGCCGCCCGAAGTCCGCGTACCGGATCGGAAGATCCCGGTACGAGCGCAAAGTGTTCGAAAAGATCAAGCAGTGGGTCGGGCAGTTCATCGGCTTGACCGCGTACTGCCGCTCGTCCACCTCGGCGAAATACATCCCGTCGCGGTAGTTGTCGTAGTGCCCGGAGGTGTGCCAGAGATCGACGTCGAGGATCTGGGGCGTGACGACCTCGTGGTAGCCGTTGTCGCGATTGCGCTCGCGCACGTAGTCGATCAGGGCGTTGTAGATGAACGCGCCCTTGGGGTGAAAGAACGGGCTCGCCGGCGCGTGCTCGTTGAAGCTGAACAGATCGAGCTCGGGCCCCAGGCGGCGGTGATCGCGCAGTTTGGCCTGTTCGAGGCGCTCCAGGTAGTCGTCGAGCTCCTTGGCACTCCCGAACGCGGTGCCGTAGATGCGCTGGAGCATCTCGCCCGACTCGTCGCCGCGAAAGTAGGCGCCCGAGGTTTCGAGCAGCTTGATCGCCTTGACCTGGCCGGCGCGCTGGGCGTGGGGACCGCGGCACAGGTCGGCGAAGCGGCCATGCCGGTAGAGGGTAATGGTCTCGCCTTCGGGTATGTCGCCGAGGCGATCGACCTTCAGCGTCTCGCCCATCGACGCGAACAGCTCGGCGGCCTGCTCGCGGCTGATCTCCTCGCGCTCGAAGACACTGTTTTCGGCGAGGATCTCACGCATCTTGCTCTCGATCTTCTCGAGGTCCTCGGCGGTGAAGGCGCGCGGAAAGCGGAAGTCGTACTGGAACTTCTCCGAATGATCCTGGCGGCCGGCGTCGATCTCGACCTCGGGCCAGAGGCGCTTGACCGCGTCCGCCAGCACATGCTCGGCGCTGTGGCGCAAAAAATCTCCCGCCTCGGGGCTCTTGGTGGTGAACAGCCGGAACTGGCCGCTCGAGTCGAGTGGCGTTCTCAGATCCACCGGCTGGCCGTCGAGCTCCGCTCCGACCGCGTCTTTGGCCAGGCGGGGACCGATGCCCTCGGCGACCGCCAGCGGGGTCGTACCGCAGGCGACCTCGCGAACGGAGCCGTCCGGCAGAGTGAGATGGATCGATTCGGATCCGGGCATGTTCCAGTCGAGGTGTCGGAAAGTGGTAGGCGCTAGCGGACTCGAACCGCTGACCTCTACCGTGTGAAGGTAGCGCTCTAACCAGCTGAGCTAAGCGCCTCGAAAACGAATCCCGGAGCGAAAGACCCTGTCGATCGGGCCTCGCGTTCCTGAATCTGGTAGGCCCGAGCGGACTCGAACCGCTGACCTCTACGATGTCAACGTAGCGCTCTAACCAGCTGAGCTACGGGCCTTTGGAAGATGCCGATACCGTCGTTCAAACGTCCTCCGAGCGAGCATCGGCCGCCGCTCGGAATCTCGAAACTTACAACCGCCGTCGACCGGGTGTCAATCAGGGCGGCTGGCGGCGGCACCCCAGACCTCGGTATCTGGGTAGAAGCCGTACCAACCGAACCAGAACGCCACGTGCCCCGGCAGGCGCTCGAGAGACCGCTCGACGGCTGCGGTTTCGAGCCGTAGCGCCTCCTCCTCGACCCGCCACACCTTGCCTTCGGCGTCTTCGAGCCGCCCCGAATCGGCACCCGGCACAAAGCGCTCACCGCCGCTTCGAAAAACCCGAATTGCGCCGCTCACCGGGTCGCTCACCACGACGATCTCGACGCCTCCGACAAGGTCGTGAATCACCGGCGTCCGGTAGAGCGCTTCCAAGGGATAGGCTTTGGCAGCCTCGCCGATCCTCACAGCATAGATCTCGTCGTTACGCCCCAGCGCCGAGCTCTTGCGCCACACCGGAAACGAAACGCCCTTGCGAGCGCGGTCGGCCGCCCCCTCCGCATAGTCGAAGTTGAACTCGCGCCCGAGCCGGCGCTTGAGCTCCGGAATATCAAGAACGTCGGTCTCCGGATGCGCCTCGCGCCACTGTTGCCAACGGGTCAGAGTCACCGGCAGCGACTCGAGGGCCATTTCGAGCTTCGCCTCGTCGCCGAGCACCGCCTCACCGGTCAGGTTGCTCCAGAGGCTGAAGGTCGCCCGGTCGTACATGAGCTTGTTGCTTCGGTAGAGCAGACCGGAAGTTCCAAGCATGCGCCGGCCGTCGGCGGTTGGGGTGGAATAGAGCACCGCCGAACCGCAGAGCGTGCAGTAGCTCAGAGCCAGGGGCTGGTCGCCAACAGTGTCGTTGAGCATCTCGTGCCAGGAAAGAACCCGCCTGGGATAGGCCCGATAGACGCCGCTGGCGTGAACTCCGAAGACCAGTTCGCGGTCGCGCATGAACCGGGCTTCGGCCGCCGGCACAGTCGGCGGGTCATCGATCGAGGGAATGCCATCCAAGGGAACCCCACCCCAGACGATCTCCTCGAGCCGGATGCGCGCTGGAACACCGGCGTAGATCAGGCGGCCGAACCCCGCGTCGACCCTCCGCAGCTGCAGTGACTTCCACTGATCGTAGCCGGGCTTGGGCGCGAGGTCCTTGCGGGTCCCGATGTACTCGACCCAATCGAAGTAGCGCCCGCCAGCGTCTTCGCCGGTCAGTTGCTGGAGCACTTTGATCACCGGCGCCCGTTTCGGACCCGGTATGAAAAAGAGACCATCCACGATTCCCGGCACCAGCGTCTCGTCTCCCGCCGCGATCAGAGCCTTGGCTGCGGCCTTGGCATCCTTGGGCTCGCCCGCGACCAGTTGAGCCACGAGACGGTAGCCCTCCTGCGGCTCCAGAACGGCGCCGACAACCGGCCTCGAAAGGAGAAGGGCCACCACCGCGAGCCAGAGGCCCGCGCGCAGCAACGCGGCTCTTCGGGTCGTCGTCCTGGAGCTCCGATTCACAATCGAGATACGGTGGGCCGGTAGCGCTCGGTTCTAGCTTCCAACCGCGACCGAGATTTCGCTGCTCGCGGAAACCCCTCCGTCGCCGACCATCGTCACCACCAGACGGTAGTCGCCCGGCGCAATTCGCCCCGGAGAGAACCGGGCGAGCCAGTGGTCCGGACCCTCCCCGCTGGCCGCGCCGGCGGCGCCGAGCGCGACGCCGAGCCCCTCGACC
>CALZIK010000019.1 GCA_945787635.1 Thermoanaerobaculia bacterium
CGGTTCTACTCTGTGTAGCTCGCAACCTTGGCCAGGAAGACCTCCGCGTAGCGCTCGAGCTTCGCGGCACCGACTCCGTGAAGGGCCTCGAACTCCGTCTCGTCGCGCGGCTTTGCGGCCGCCATCTCGATCAGAGTCCGGTCGCTGAACACGACATACGGCGGCACGCCCTGTTCCCGGGCCAGTTCGAGGCGTAGCGCGCGCAGAGCCTCGAAGAGCTCCCGATCCTCGGGAGCCTCGAGCGCGACGATCCCCTTCTTCTTCGAGGGTTTCGTGGCGGGCCGCGGGTCACGGCGAAAGTCGATCTGCGTCTCCCCGCGCAGCACCTTCTTCGCGTCGGCACCCAGTCGCAGGCCACCGTAGCCATCCATGTCGACGATCAAAATCCCGGCGGCCACGAGCTGACGGATCACCGACTGCCAGGTTCGTCGGTCGAGATCGCGACCGACGCCGAATGTGCTCAGCCGGTCGTGGTTCCATGACGAGATCTTGCTCGTGTCTTTCCCCAGCAGAACGTCGATCACGTGCCCCTGGCCGAACCTCTCACCGGTTCGGTAGACGGCCGAGAGCGCCATCTGCGCTTCGCGGGTGCCGTCCCACGACTCCACCGGCTCCAGGCAGGTGTCACAGTTGCCGCAGCCTTCAGAGCCAGCAGAGCCAGCAGAGCCAGCGGAACCAGCTGAACCAGCAGAGCCGTTCGTCTCGCCGAAGTAGTCGAGCAAGACCCGGCGCCGGCAGCGCGTCGTCTCGCAGAATCCCAGGAGCGACGTCAGCTTGAGATGTTCGATGCGGCGCCTCTCGTCGCTCGAGTCGTTGGATCTCAAAAGTTGCCCGAGCAACGCGATGTCCTGCAGCCCGTACAGCATGACCGCCGTCGCCGGAAGGCCGTCACGGCCCGCCCGTCCGGTTTCCTGGTAGTAGGACTCGATGCTCTTGGGCGGATCCAGGTGAAACACAAAGCGCACGTCCGGCTTGTCGATGCCCATACCGAACGCCACCGTCGCCACGATGATCTCGATCTCGTCGGTGACGAAGCTGCGCTGCGCTCTGCGGCGCACGTCCGAGCTCAAACCGGCGTGGTACGGAAGCGCTCGGAAGCCCTCCTTCTCGAGCATCGAGGCGGTCGCTTCGACCTTCTTGCGGGAAAAGCGATAGACGATGCCGGACTCCCCGAGGTGGTCCCGCCTGAGCAACCGCAGCAGCTGCTGATGTGGACTCTGCTTGGGGTAGACGCGGTAGCGGATGTTCGGTCGGTCGAAGCTCGTCAGAAAGGACCGCGCCCCGTTGAGGCGGAGCTTCTTGACGATCTCTCGACGGGTCGGCGGATCGGCGGTCGCGGTGAGCGCCAATCTGGGAATCCCCGGAAACCGCTCGGCAAGCACTGCCAGGCCCAGATACTCGGGCCTGAAGTCGTGACCCCACATCGATACGCAGTGGGCTTCGTCAATGGCGAAGAGGTTGACCCCGACTTCCTCGAGCTGGTCGAGAAAACCTCGGGCCAGAAGCCGTTCCGGCGCGACGTAGAGAAGGTCGAGCTGTTTGCCGTGAAGATCTCGCCACACCGCCCTCGACTCCTCCCCGTCGAGACCGGAATGAAGAGCCGCCGCTCGAACACCCAGCTGGCGCAGCGCAACAACCTGATCGTCCATGAGCGCAATCAGCGGGCTCACCACGACGCCGGTTCCCGGTCGAAGCATCGAGGGAATCTGGTAGCAGAGCGACTTGCCGCTTCCCGTGGGCATCACGACCAGCCCATCCTGCCCTTTCATCACACACTCGATGATCTCCTCCTGAGGCTCTCGAAACGTCGGAAAGCCGAAGACTTTCCTCAGGACCTCATCTGGAGTACTGAGCTTCATGGCCTAACCGGTTGGAGCCTTCGATAGTAGCCGAATGTCATGCAACTGAGCCTCTTCGCGCGAGCTGGCGGCCGAAGCAGGCTCATTTGCATCGATGCGGCATTCTCCATATGATTACAAGTAAGCTTTCGACTCAATCACGGACCGGCCAAAGCGGTCGGTCACCGAACAGGAGGTTGTTTTCATGACGACGACCGTAGCCCTCGGCTTTGGCAAGCGCGACCGTGTCGGAGGTCCGATCACCAGGCTCTCGGGCCGATTCACCACCAATTTTCCGGGAGCGCAGTTCGGTGAGGTCTTCGTGACCGACTGCAAGAGGTACGTTCGCCTCGGCAATCGGGTCCCGGTGGCCAGGCCGGCCTTTTCCATTCCCCGCCCCGAGCTGACCAACAAAACGCGCCGCCTCAACAGCAAGGCGAACTGGTACGTCTACGTCAAAGTCAAAAACCGCCGCACCAGAAAGGAGGAGTTCTCTAACGCCATCGAGTTCCCGGCGACCAAGAAGACCCGCCGCGACACGGGCAAGACCATCACTCAGGTCAAAAAGGCGAACCTCGCGGCCATTCGAAGGGCGATTCGCGAAGGTAACCAGGAGATCCGACGCATGAACCGCGAGGCCCAGCGGCTGGTTGACAGGGCCTTGAAGCTGAGCGAGCTCGGCATCCCGTTCCTTCCCGACTGGCTGCTCGAGCGAGCCGAGAAGATCACCGACGAGATGGCCAAACTCAGGCGCCAGCTCGACCAGCTCGAGAAGGACGCCGCCGCCCGAAAGGCCGATCTGCAGAAGCGCTTTGGCGTGAAGTCTCCCTAGGACGCCGCGCGAAACCGGCCGCTCGTCAGCTACCCGTCTCGACGTCGCTCTTGGCGTCGGCTTTGACGTCGTACGCCATCAAGACGCCACCGTGGCGGATGTAGAGGACGCCGCCCGAGATCACGGGATGCGACCAGTGGTGGCCCGAGCCCCGAGTGATTTCGAACGAGCTGATTTTCTTGAAGCCGGCCGGGTCGGGGTCGACCAGGATCACCTCGCCCTTTTCCGTGTAGCCGTACAGACGGCCGTCGGCGTAGGCCATCGAGCCCTTGCCCAGGCGTTTGATCTCAGCGGCGATCTCGCCGCTTTCGCCGTTGAGGGCGAACCAGGTGCCGTTCGACGCCGCGCCGTAGATCTTCCCGTCGAGGACGATGGCTCCGCCGTGATGGACGTCGAGTTTCCCCTCCGCCCACGTCTCGGTGACCGACTTGCCGTCAGCGGCCAGTTGGAAAAGCTTGCCGCCCTGGTTGTAGCCGTGGGAGATGTAGATGCTGTCGCCGATGAATTCAGGGGAGACGGCGTGGATGTCGTACTCCGCCGTCACCGGCTGCCGCCACTCGACGTTGCCGGTCGCGGGGTCGAGTCCGACCAGGTGCTTGGCGACCAGGGTGACGATCTGCCGGTGCTTGCCGTTGTCGAAGAGGCGCGGGGTGCAGTAGCCCGGGGAGTCGCCGAGCCCTTTGCTGGCCCAGACGGTCTCGCCGGTTGCCCCATCGAGCGCCACCACCGAAGCATCGGGGCCGCCCGGAGTGAGGATCACCTTGCCATCGACGACGAGCGGCGATTCGGCGGCGCCGAAGTAGGTGTTGCGGCCGTCGAACTTGTCGAAGAGGTCGACCTTCCAGCGCACTTCCCCCGACTCGGCATCGAGCGCCACGGCGGTTCCCAGCGCGCTGAAGACGTAGAGATTGCCGTCGGCGACCGTTGGCGTGGTGCGGGTGCCGGGGTAGCCGCGACCGTCGAACTCGGCACTGTACTCCGTCTTCCACAGGAGCTTGCCCTCGAGGTCGAACGCGAAAACGCTGCCGCTCATTCCGGTCAACCCGGTCGTATACAGGCGGCCACCCGCCACCGAGACGCTCGCATAGGTCTCACCGAGCCCTTCGGCGGTCCACAGCAACTCGGGACCGTCCTCGGGCCAAGCGGCCAGGAGACCGGCTTCGGCGAAGATGCCATCGCCGTTCGGACCTCGAAACCGCGGGGTGTCGGCGGCGACAGCGAGATGGGCGACGAGCGCCGAAGCTAGAGCGAGAGACAGGGACTTGCAGTACATAGGGAGGCTCCTTCGAGAGAACATTCAATGGGGCTGCCGGACGGAATTTGGGATCGTAGCAGACAGCAATCGCGCTCAACCGGCCGGACCCTGCCGCGCGTTGTACACGAATCGATCTGCCTCCTGGAAGGCCCTGAAAACGTCGCAAGCCTCCGCGCGGAGGACTCCGTCGATGACCTCGATCCCTCGCTCCCTGAGCTCTGTGTCCCACCGTGGGCTGAGCGGGCCTTCGTCAAAGCCCGTGAGCTCCTCGAGCTCGGGGCCACTGCCGGCGATGACCAGGTAGCGCACCCCCGACCACAGAAGTGCTCCGTAGCACATGGCGCAGGGCCGCCAGTTCACGACGAGCTCATGGGCGGGGAAACCGCTGCCACCCAGGTCCCAGGTGTTCAGGGCCTTCTGGGCCAGGGAAAGGGCCATGATCTCGGCGTGCGCCGAGGAGCACCCGGTCGCCAGCACCCGGTTGACGCCGATGGCCACCGGACGGCCCGACTCCCGCTCGAAGACGCCGGCCGCGAAGGGACCGCCTGTGTCGTTCTCGAAGTTCATCCGGGCGAACCGCAGAATCATGCGCATCCGATCTTCGATCTCGGGAACCTCTTCCGGGAGCCGGGTGAGCTCCGCGGCGATCCACTCCGGCAGGTTCAAGGTGAAGTCAAACGGGTTCGAGCGCATCGGTGAGCGCATTCTCTCCCAAAAATGTCTCCTCTTCAGACGATCGAGACAATCCGCGCGAGCCGGCCGTACAGAACAGGAGAGTTGCGCTCGAGGAACAGGTGCAGAACCAAGGCGAGGGCCACTGGGAGTGGGACGTGCATGCGGGTTCTGACCTAGGCGTCAGGCTGACATCGAGATGAGCCTCTCGGGAGGTAAGAGCGTCTTCGGACGCCGAGCCCAAGTACCGGGCGTCAGCGCCCTGGCGCGTACCGGTTGATGACTCGCTCGAGGGCCCGACTAGGCCGAGGCCACCGACTACTTGCTGCGCATCCGCGGCCGAGATGCAACCGAGCGCTTCTTGATTCGGCTCGACTCGGCATTGAATGTAGGAAGCGCCTTTATTCGGCCTCGATCTGAACGTTGTCCGCGTAGAAGTACTCGTTGTATCCGCCGTAGCCACGCGAGACCCGGAAACGGATCGTCGTATCGGCCGAGATGAAGCCCGAGATATCGAAGCTCTCGGAGCGGCTCCGGGCGCCGAAGAAGGCGGTGACCTTCTGAAGGGTCGTGTAGCTCGCACCGCCGTTGGCAGACACTTCGACCGTGATTTCGTCGGTCCAATCGATCCGGTTGGAAGTGCTCCAGTCGAAACTTAAGGTAGCTGACGTCAGGCCCGAGAGATCAACGCTGCGCGCCGCGCTCGGCTGGCCGCCGGTATCGGGCCGATCGTCGAGGCGCAACGCGCCGTCGAGCACGCGAACTTGACCGGCGTTGGGGCCGCCTCCACCGTTCAGCGGGTCGTTCTCCAGCCACGGTCCCGCCCAGTCATCGGGTCCGTCGTTGTTGCTGAACGAGACCGTGCTGAACAGGTCGGCAACGCTGACGCCGTCGCCGGGACCCGGCCCCGGATCGACACCCCCGAGCCATGCCTTGGGCCAGTCGAACAACGGCGGCTTCGCCTGGTGGCACGTGTAGCACTTGTTCTTGCCCGCGTGCTCGTCGTGGATGTCGAACGGAAAGGAGTCGTTGTACGACTCTCCGCCATGGCAGAGACGGCAGGCTTGATCCGGCCGGGTCACCGGCGGCTCTCCTCCCGTGGGCCTCAGATCCTCGGGCTGGTGGCAGTTGTAGCACCACTGCCACTGATTGGCGACGTGCTCCTCGTGTACCTCCTCGCTGCTGCCCGACTCTCCGCCGCCGTGGCAGTGGCTGCACTCGTTGAAGCCGGCGCGGTTCAGCATCGACCGCACCGAGTCGTCGATCGGTGGCATCGGGAAGCGGTCGTCCTGGAGATTGGCGCCTTTGTGGCACGAGCCGCAGTCGAGTCTGTTGTCCGAGTGCTTCTTGTGATCGCCGTCGTCGAAGTCGGACGGATCACGGCTGTTGTGGCAGAGATCGCAGACGTTGCTCGCCCCTCCCACCGGCGGGCCGTCGACGACGTCCACCGGCGGACGCACGCCTCCATGGCACTCGAGGCAGCTGAGGCCTTCTTTGGTGTGCTTCCTGTGGATCGTCTTGACGTCGCCGTTCTTGCCGCCC
>CALZIK010000020.1 GCA_945787635.1 Thermoanaerobaculia bacterium
ACGTAGCGGTCGACGCCCCTGTCGACCGAATCTCAATGCACCGGTCGACGCCCCTGTCGACCGAGTCCCAACGTAGCGGTCGACGCCCCTGTCGACCGAGTCCCAACGTAGCGGTCGACGTCCCTGTCGACCGAGTCCCAACGTAGCGGTCGACGCCCCTGTCGACCGAATCTCAATGCACCGGTCGACGCCCCTGTCGACCGAGTCCCAACGTAGCGGTCGACGCCCCTGTCGACCGAATCCCAATGTAGCGGTCGACGCCCCTGTCGACCGAATCCGAAATCGGACTACGCCAACAGTCGCAGCAACTCTACCTGCGGCTCGGCCCCGGTGATCTCGGCGGCCTCACGCGTCAGCGCCACGTTGATCTCGGTCCTCACCCCAAACTCGCCCGGCAGATAGATCCCGGGCTCGATCGAGAACCCGGTCATTGGCTCGAGCGGTCGCGTGTCGTGGGTTTCGAGATTGTCCATATTGGCGCCCTGGCCGTGGTCCTGGATCCCGATCGAGTGGCCCGTTCGGTGGATGAACCACTCTCCGAGGCCGGCGTCGGCGATCACCTTGCGGGTCGCGTCATCGACCTCGAACCCGCGCACGGTCGTATGCGGGTAGTTGTCGGCGACGAGCTGCCAGCCGGCGTCGCGCGCGGCGACTGCGGTGCTCCACAGCTCGGCCTCGCGCTCGGTCGGCTCGGCGCGGCACACCCCGCACCAGGTGATGTCGCCGTAGATCGAATGCCCAGGCTTTTCCTTGGCCCACAGGTCGATCAGGAGAAAGTCGCCCTTCTGGATCGCGGCCGAGACGTCGGCGCCCGGCTGGTAGTGGGGATCGGAGCTGTGCTCGTTGGCCCCGACGATCGGCGGCGACTCGGTCCACAGTCCGCGGCTCTCGAACTGCTCGAGGATGAACTGCTGGACCTTGTACTCCTGGATCTCCTTGCCCGCGCGCAGCGTCTCGGCCACCCGATCGAACGCGAGCTTGACGATCTCGTGGAGGTGAGTGTTGGCGCGGCGGTGACTCGCGAGCTGCTCCTCGGACCACACCGCCGCGAACTTCTGAGCGAGGTCCGCGGCCGAGACGAGCTCGACGCCCGCCGACCGGACGAGATCGGCGGTGCCCGCGTCGAGCCGCGAGATCGACGGCAGCGCGTTGTCGGGCGAGTACTGCGCCGCGATCCTCTTCATGCCGGCCAGAAGCCGGCCGAACGCCGCGCGATGCTCGGCCCAGGTGAGATAGAAATCCTGTGCCCCCGGAAGGTGCGCGAGCATCGCCGGCTCGAGCTTGTGATTCAATCGCCGCGGCTCGCCCTGGGCCGGCACCAGGTAGTAGCAGCGCCGGCTCACCAGATGGTCGCCCCCGAGGCCGAGCAGCTCGAGGCTCACCGGATCGTTTTGCTGAAAGCAGGCAAAGAGCCAGCCATCGACCTTCATTTGGGCGAGAGCGTCCTGAATCTCCGAAATACGATCAGCGAGCATCGGGCCTCCTTCGGTCGGGTCGTGGGTCACCGTTAGGCCTTCGATTGTAGCGGTCGACATCCCTGTCGACCGACTTCCGACAGCTTGTAGCGGTCGATCTCCGTGTCGACCGTGGTTCGGATATTGAATTCGGTCGAGCCAGAGCTCGACCGCTACATTTCTCTGTCGATGCCGACTCGCAGTCTTGTGTCGCGGCGCTCGGCCTCACATCGACCGTCCCCGCCCTGTAGCGGTCGACCTCCGTGTCGACCGTCTTGGCCTAGGTACGCGCCAACGATCGCCGCAACGCCCGCGCCTCGCCCAACAACGCGAGCGCCGCGGACTCGAGATCGTTCGGCCGCCCCTGGCGGGTCTCGGCGTCGGTTTCTCTCGCACCCGCAGTCGCGGCGTGCGCGTCCGTCCTCGGACGGTCCTGGCTGAGGCTCTGTGACCGTCCTCCGCGCGCCGACTCACCGCCCGCTTCCTCCGCCTTCACCTCTTGCAGGCGCGCACGAATCGTGTCGCGCAGGGTCGAGGCGTTTTTCACGCCGCGAAACCGCCCGACGTGAAAGCTGTCCTTCTGCTGGGTCGGATCCTCACCCGCTTGGCTCCCCGAGCCGCCGCCGGCGGTGTAGATCTCGAGGTCGGAGATGCCGAAGATCCTCTGGACCGGCCCCTGACGCACGATCATGTTCTGGATGTTGGCGATCGTCATGGTCTGTTCGCGCACCGACCAGAGCCCGTGCCGGATCCTGAGCGCGCGCTCGCCGACCAGATACCAGCGCTGCTCCCACGAGAGCTTGAGCGAGACGCCGGTAAAGACGAGCTGGCCGAGCCAGGTCGCGATCGCCAGAAGCTCGAAGAAGATGAAGATGTCCCCGAGCCCCATTTCGAGACTGCCGAGCGAGAACTCCACGCCCCCGAGCCTCTCGGACCACCTGTCCCAGCCCTCCGCCTGCACGAAATCGAGCCCGCCGTTGTCGAAGCTCCCAAAAAACGCCAGCGAGAACATCAGACCGGCGAAAGCCGCCACTTGTTTCGGGATCCAGGTCAGAACGCTGTAGTAGAAGAAACCAGGTGCGGCGCGGAAGGTCTCGAGGGTCTCACCGGCGCCCGGTGGGGGATCGGGACGCTCGGGGACCCGCAGGAGGGCGAGCAGACGCGCCTTCATCCGCCGACCTCCCGGGGCGCCGCTGCCTCGCGGCTGTTCGAGTCAGCCCGTTGTGCCGCCATCTCCCGGCGTAGCGCGCGCAGTTCGGCCGCGGTTTCGCGCAGGGCGTTGACCACCGCGTCACTCGCAACCGGCTCGCGGCTCACGGGCTTGGCGTCGCCCCGCCGCACGCCCCGCATGCGCGCGTACAGAAAGTCGCGCACCGCCTGGAAGTCCTGGAGTCCCTCGATCGTCATCTCGGCTTTCGACGAGCCCGATGCCGTCTGCACCTGCACCTTGGCCAGCCCGAGCCACCGCTCGACCGCGTTGCTGCGCAAGTGAATGTCCTGGATGCGCTCGAAGTCAAGGCTGATCTCGCGCCGGAACAAGACACCCCAGCGCGCCGTGATGCCCTCGTTGTCCCAGTGGTAGCGAAGCGTCCGGAAGCGGAGAAACCGAGGGATCAGCGCCACGAAGAAGAACGGCCCCAGCAGCAGCGACTCGAGCACGTAGTACTTGAGGAGGTTCGCGTGCGGGCGCCGCTCGTGTGAGTCGGTGGGTGAATGCGTGGCCACGGAAGCAGTTTCTCACGCAGGGCCCGAACCTGTAGCGGTCGACGTCCCTGTCGACCGGAAATTCCCGATGTAGCGGTCGACGCCCCTGTCGACCGGAATTCCCCCTGTAGCGGTCGACGTCTCTATCGACCGTCTTGGGTCCACTCGTGAAGACGGTCCCCGGGATTTTGGATTTCGGTCGAGACAGAGCTCGACCGCTACATCTCGCGTGGGCGCCACATCCTGCTTCGGCGCGACGTGCTCCTGTAGAGGTCGACGTCTCTGTCGACCGGAATCCCGATGTAGCGGTCGACGTCCCTGTCGACCGTCTTGGATTCACCGTCGCCACGCAGCTCCTGCACGACGCGTCGGGAGGGGACACCATGGAATCGTGTCTTCGAGGTCTCCCCTGGTAAGCTCTGGACGGCTTCCGACCGAACGGTAGCAGTGGAGATTTTCACTCGCTATGGCTACTTAGAGGCATATAACTAGGGGAATGTCCGAGCTGGCGCATATCAAGGAGCGGGTGATCCGCGAGGTGGTCCGTGAGAACATGGACGTCATTCGCGGGCGCTACCGCTTTCGGCGCCCGACGAAGACCCAGAAGGCCCACACGGCCTCGCGCATCTTCTTCCTGCTGACCCTGCCGGTGGCATTGTTCCTCGGGGCCTATCTGGTTTCCAAGGTGGCCGAAGGCTGGATCGAGCTGCGCAGCGCCGAGCTCACCGAGCGCGTCGTGATCGACGCCCGTGCCGCAGGCGACCCACGATTCTCGGCGATCGATCCAGCGAGCGCAGAAGTGCCCGAGCTCGGCTCCGAAGGTGCCGACGCGCTCGGCTTCGAATCGCCCGAGACGATGGCGTCCGCGGCCGCGCTCGACCGCACGGTCTTTCCGCTCGGAGTGCGCAAGATCATCGTCGACCCGGGCCACGGCGGTGAGAACACCGGCACCGTCTCGCCCACCGGCCTGATGGAGAAGACCATCGCGCTCGACATCTCTGAGCGCCTGAGCCTGCTTCTAGAAAAGGCCGAGTTCGAAGTCGCTTTGACCCGCAACGGCGACGACTTCATCTCCCTCGAGGAGCGGGCCGAGATCGCCAACACCAACCAGGGCGACCTCTTCGTCTCCATCCACCTCAATTGGATCGAGACCCGGCAGGTGCGCGGCATCGAGACCTACTACCTGGGCCCGACCGACGACCCGTTCCTGGCCCAGCTCGCAGCCGCCGAGAACCAGGACTCGGGCTATTCGCTCGCCGACTTTCGCCGGATGCTCGACCGGGTCTTCGCCGACGTCCGCCAGGACGAATCGCAGAAACTCGCCCGCTCGGTGCAGGGTTCCCTGTACAATTCGCTCCGCCGCGTCAACCCCGCCCTGCAGAACAGAGGTGTCAAGAAAGCGCCCTTCATCGTCCTGACGGGCACCGAGATGCCGGCGATTTTGGCTGAAGTTTCATGTCTTTCGAACGCCCGAGAGGCTAGACTCCTGATGACACCGGAATATCGTCAGTTCATTGCCGAGGCACTCTCGAGCGGTATCGAACGGTATGCTCGCGAGTTGAACCGCACGAGTTTGAGAGGAAGCTGAATTTATGACCGCTAAAGAAGCAGAAGACGGCGTCTTGCACGTCGGCATCGACCTCGGAACCTCCCGAAGCTCGATCTCGACCTCGGACGGACAGAAGTTCGTTGTCGATAGCTACGTCGGCTGGCCGGCCGATATGGTCGCCATCAAGGTCCTGAAGAAGAAGATCCTGATCGGCGAAGAAGCGCTCAAGAACCGCGTCATGCTGGACCTTCATCGGCCGCTCGAGCGCGGTCTGATCAAGGAGGGCTCGGAGAAGGATCTCCAGGCGGTGCGCGAGATCATCGGCCATCTGCTCAAGCGTTCGGGCGTCAAGTCCGGTCACTCAGTGCGCGCGGTCATCGGAGTTCCTGCCGAGGCCATGCGCGTCAACAAACAGCAGCTTCGGAACGTCCTTGGCGGTCTGGTTGACTCGCTCATGATCGTCTCCGAGCCGTTTTCGGTCGCCTACGGACTCGACGCTCTGCTGCACGCTCTGATCATCGACATCGGCGCCGGCACCGCCGACTTTTGCGTCATGAAGGGAAGATTCCCAACCGAGGAGGATCAGCGCACCCTCACCCAGGCCGGCGACTCGGTCGACGAGCAGCTCGAGAAACTCATCTCGGCTTCCCACCCCGACGTCACCTTCTCAGAGCACATGGTGCGCGAGTGGAAAGAGAAGTACGCCTTCGTCGGCGAGCCCAAGGGTCCTATCAAGGTCACCGCCCCGGTCCAGGGCAAGCCCACCGAGATCGACATCACCGCCGAGATCCGCTCGGCCTGTGAGAGCCTCCTGGCCCCGGTCACCGAGACCATGATCGAGCTTCTCGCCAAGGTCGAGCCCGAGTATCAGGCCGAAGTGCGTAACCACGTCATCCTCACCGGCGGCTCGGCTCTTACCCGCGGTTTGAGCGAGACCCTCGAGCTCGCGCTCGAGGAGTACGGCGGCGGCTCGGTACGCCGCGTCGAAGACCCGATCTACGTGGGTTCCGACGGGGCCCTTGCTATCGCCATCGACGCCCCGGCCGGCGACTGGGAGAAAGTCCCGGCGAAAGCCTGAGCACAGTCGGGCTTCGAAGCTTGTAGCGGTCGACCCCCGTGTCGACCGAAAACAAGGCCGGTTCCCGCCGGCCTTCACCTTATTCATACCTCACCCCAGGCCGTCGATGAGGCGCGAACCGCCTCAAACCGCGCCGTTTCCACACCAGTCGCCTCTGCTCCGCACCGGGCCCGGTCCCTGAAGGAGCGCGGGCACACTCCATAGGGGGCCTCTCCACGACCCGAGGCTGAAGGAGCGCGGGAGCACCCCGTAGGGAGCCTCTCTTCGCTCCCGGAGGGGTGTTCCCGCGCGACTCAATCTCTTCGTTTACGATAGAGCCCATGCGCGCGAAGTCACCCTCCGCCCGTATCGACGCCCTCCGCGCCGAGCTCGACCACCACAACTACCTCTACCACGTAAGAGACTCCCCCAAAATCTCCGACCAGGCCTACGACAAACTGTTCCATGAGCTCAAACGCCTCGAAGCCGAACACCCCGACCTCGTCACCCCTGATTCCCCCACCCAGCGCGTCGGCGGCGCCACCCTCGAAGGCCTCGTCACCGTCGAGCACACCGCCCCCATGCGCTCGCTCGACTCGAGCCCTGAGCTCGCCGAAGTCGAGCGCTTCATGGAGCGGATTGCAAAGGCGCTTGGAGATGATCACGACATCGCCTACGTCTGCGAGCCCAAACTAGACGGCGCATCTTTAGAGCTCGTCTACGAGAAGGGCCGCTTGGTGCGCGGCGTCACCCGCGGCGATGGCAGGGTAGGGGAGGACGTCACCGAAAACGTCCGCACCATCCCGGCCGTGCCCTTGAAGCTCCGCGCAGCCAAGGGTGCCTCGGTTCCAGCTCTCCTCGCCGTTCGCGCCGAAGTCGTCATGCCGATCGACGCCTTCGAGGCGTTCAACGAAAAGCTCATCGCCGAAGGCAAGGAGCCCTTCGCGAGCCCGAGAAACACCGCCGCCGGGGCGCTACGCCAGCTCGATCCGCGCCTCGTCGCCGAGCGCACCCTCGACATCTACGTCTACGACCAGCTGCAAGTCGAGCCCGCCGGAGCTCTCGGCGCAACCGCCCAGTGGGAAGTGTTGGAGGTTCTCCGCGACTTCGGCCTCCGCGTCAACGATCTTCCCCTGCGCGTGACTTCCCTTGACGAGATCGCCGCCTACCACCAGCGCCTGATCGATGCCCGCGACGAGCTCAACTACGAGATCGACGGCGTCGTCATCAAGCTCGACGACCTCGCCGCCCGCGACGAGCTCGGCTCGACCTCCCACCATCCGCGCTGGGCCTTCGCCTTCAAGTTCCCGCCTCGCAAGGAGATCACCCGCGTCCTCGAGATCTTCCCGAGCGTCGGCCGCACCGGCGTCGTCACCCCCGTCGCCATGATGCGCCCGGTCGAGATCGGCGGCGTCACCGTCGCCCGCGCCACCCTCCACAACCGCGAAGAAGTCGCCCGCAAAGACGTCCGCAGAGGCGACAAGATCCGCATCCAACGAGCCGGCGACGTCATCCCCCAGGTCGTCGAGCGGATTCCCGAAAAGGGCAAGCGCCGCAAACCCAAGTTCAAGATGCCGGCCAAGTGCCCCTCGTGCGGCACTCCCTTGATCGAGCGCGGTCCCTTCTCCGTCTGCCCCAACAGTTTCGAATGCCCGGCCCAGCTCATGGGCCGCATCATCCACTTCGGCTCCCGCTACGCCCTCGACATCGAAGGCCTTGGGGAAGAGACCGCCAAAATGTTCGTCGAGCACGGCCTCGTCAAACACCTCCCCGACCTTTTCGAGTTAAGACCCGAGCAGCTCGTCGAGCTCGAAGGCTTCGCCGAGAAGTCAGCCACGGCGCTCGTAGACGCCATCGCCAAAGCCTCCAAGACCGACCTCCACCGTTTCCTCTACGGCCTCGGCATCCCCGAAGTCGGCAACACCGTCGCGCGCGACCTCGCCGACCACTTCCGCTCCTTCGAGGCTATCCGCAACGCCGACGACGAAGTTCTTCAGGAGGTTGCCGGCATCGGCCCGCGCATGTCCGAGCAGATCGTGGCGTTCTTCGAGGAAGAACACAACGCCAAGGTGCTGGATGAGCTGCTGGCGAAGATGGACTTGATCGTGCCCGAGGCGCCCGCCGAAGGCGGGAAGTTGGAGGGGGCGAAGTTCGTGTTTACCGGAGGGCTGGAGACGATGAGCCGGGACGAGGCGAAGAGGCTGGTCGAGGCGGCCGGGGGAAAGGTGGTGGGAAGTGTTTCGAAGGCGACGAATTATGTGGTCGTGGGGGACAAGCCGGGTTCGAAGTTGAAGAAGGCGGAGGAGTTGGGGGTGGCGGTGGTGGATGAGGAGGGGTTCAGGGGGCTGGTGGGGTAGGGAAGTGGCTGGTGGAGCGCGGCCCGTGCGCGATTCCGAGAGCTAATTCGGTTCTAGGGCCTACTTCAGGTAGCCTCAACTGCACATGGCATGGCGCGAACCTCCAGGCCGTACTCGTGGCGACCGGCCCGATTGACGCGCTTCGGCTCGCTTACCCGAACTACTTCCTCGATACGAGGGATTTCTTGAAACAGCTCCAGGCTATGGAGCGATTCCTTAGACGCTCCTAGGCCACTGCGCGCCTTGGGGAGTCTCAGAAGATTCTCGGGGACTGTGCAACCAACGACGGGAACTTCGTTGGTGCTTGAGTGCAGGTTGAAACCGCGTAGCATTGGGGCTAGCAACCTGCAAGAATCACGATAGGAGCTACTAAGGAGAGGTGCCAGACGCTTCTTTCGGCGCGGTACGAGAGCTTCCTGCAAACGCAATCCTCGTCTTTGTCCGCTGGATGAGCTCACGCCAGAGCTCGTCGTTCTTGTCGCTGAAGATCGTCGCCTCCGTGGCCGGGAGGACGTACCAGCCGCCGCGCTCAATCTCGGCTTCGAGCTGGCCCGGAGCCCACCCCGCATAGCCGACGTAGACGCGAACCTTCTCTTGTGGCCCGGGCTCGACAATCAAACGCTCGAGAAGCTCGAGGTTCCAGCCGGTGTGGACGTCGCCGAGAACTTGGCGCTGGTCGGGGACCTTCTCGCTCGTGCTGTAGAGCATGAGGGCCTGGTTGATGGCGACTGGACCGCCGAGGTGGATCGGGTCGCGGGCGTGTGAGGCCCATTCGGAGTCGGGCAGCAGGTCGGCGAGAGTTCCTTCGGTCGGGCGGTTGAGAACGACACCGAGGGCACCCGACTCGCCGTACTCGATCAGCAGCACGACGGTTCGGCCGAAGTTCGGGTCGAGAAGCCCCTCGCTCGCGACCAGGAGTTTGCCCTCGGCCGGGAGGTCGCGCGGCTGCGGCGAGGCGGGCGCGGCGACGCCGAGTACCAGGGCGAGCGCCGCGATGCATGAGGCGCACTGTCGGTGCATAAGGAAGGTCTCCGAGTCTTCGCGGCATCGTACACTGGGTGAAGAGAAGGGGACAGGCACCTCTTCTCTCCGGGTCGTCCCCCGGACTTCTTCACATTCGCTGGGCGCTACGACGAGGGGCAGCGAGTCGCGTTGGCCAAGGGGCGGGTAATCGTCAGCGCGTCGGGTACCGGTTCGAGCTCGGCATCGAGTTTGAGCCAGAGGAGAATAGGTGCAGAGGAGAATAGGTGCAGAGGAGAATAGGTGCCACCCACTTCTCAAGTTGGTGACTCGTAAGGCCTTGTTCGCTAGCCTTCCTTAAGGTTGAGCTTACAGAGGGCGGGATGTGGCACATCCCCCCTCTAGAGGGGCCAGCTACTTATTTCGGGGGCGCCGATCAGGGTTCCGATCTCAGAAGTCTTCGAACGGTTCCGCGGGGTACCTGCTGCCAGATTCGCTCGTGCGCATAGTAAACGAAGGTTTTGACCAGTGGCTCGAAGGCGACAATGGTCAAGGAGACTCTGAAGTCCCCCGTGATGACGTACGCCAGAAGCCCGGTCGTGAGCGTCCCGACGATTCGATAGGTGATCGCCTTCAGAACGCTGCGAAGACGGGATTCCTTGAAAGTGTCGTTTTCGTTCATGTCGCCTCCTGCCCCCCAATAGTGCCAGACGGACATGGGCGCTTATACCGGTGAGAATAGGTGCCGCTCATTTTATTCCGGGCAGCGCGGCAGCCCGATCAAGCAGATATTGGGGGAAAGGCAATGTCACGCCTGCTGGTAATCTTCCTCGATGAAGACGGCCCCGGGACTACGCGCCCGGCTCGCAGTTCTCGCCTCGCTCCTTTTCGTTTCGGCGTTGGGCGCGAGCGAGGACGTGCCTTTTGCGCCCGAGGCTGACGTCGCCTGGATCTCGCGCGGGGGTGAGGCCGTGACGCTCGAGGAGCAACTGGTCCCGGGCAAGGTCACGGTAGTGGATTTCTGGGCGGAGTGGTGCTTGCCCTGCAGGGAGGTGGATCGCGAGATGGCGGCGATCCTCGAGGCTTCGGACGATGTGGCCCTGCGCAAGATCGATGTCGTCGATTGGCAGACGCCGGTCGCGGAGCAGTACCTCGAGCGAGTGAGCGCCTTGCCGTATCTCCTGGTCTTCGACAAGACCGGGCAGCGCATCGCGGTGGTCGAAGGCCTCGACTTGAAACGCTTGCGCCGGGCAATCTCCAAGGGCCAACGAACTGGGAGGGGCTCGAACTGATCCGGCGGCTCCTTCTCGTCGCCGTCGGCTCGGCGGTCCTCTGGCCGGGGGTGGCCCTCGGCGGCGCCTGAGCCGGCTGAAGCAATCCCAACCTCCCGGGCGGAGGTTCCGCAACGTTGTATGACCTGGAGCCGGGTCGATTCCACATCACCCTCGACTGGATGGGTACCCGGCTGAGCGCTGGGCATACGGTGGACCCCGACCAGTACGAGCCGGGTGTCCCGATCGAGGAGCAGGCGGCGGAGCACCTGGTCGACCTCACGGTTCAGGAGCTTGCGGCGCGCTTCTCGCTCGGCCTCACCGATCGCTGGGCTCTCGACGTCGCCCTGCCGCTTCGCGATGTCGAGATCGAGGCCGATTTCATGGACGCCCAGGGGCAGCCGCTGCCCGATTTCGTCAGCATCCACCACCGCGATGAGACGATCTCCGGCGTGGGGGACACGAGCGTTTCCGGCCGCTACCGCTGGAAGCCGCTCAACCTCGCCGGCTGGTTTTTCGATCTGTCAGCCGGCCTTTCGCTGCCCACCGGGAACACCGAGGAGGACCCGTTCGAGCGCGGTAGCCGGGGTTTGTCGCACCAGCATCTCTTCTTCGGCAGCGGTACGGTTGATCCCGTTCTCGGTGTTGCCGGCGTGCGCCAGAGCAAGGTCGTCCCGACCGTTGGCTGGCTCCGCGTGAAAGCAGCGCTCGATGAAAACTCCGAGGGCTACCAGGCCGGCGAGCAGGTCTCCGCCGGCATCGCCGTCAATCCGGCGCTTGGCTTCGAGAAGGTGAGTTTCACCGGACAGCTCGAGCTGTTTCACGAAGGCCCGTCCCAGTGGAACGGCCGCGACGCACGCAACAGCGGTCGCACCGACCTGCTGGCCAACCTGGGCGTCTCGTGGACCCCGGCCCCTGACTGGACTCTGCAGGCCATCGTGAGGATGCCATGGAATCTCGAGGCGCGCGGCGGTCAGTTGGAACTCGAGCCGATTCTGTCGTTCGGAGTGACCCGCTCCTGGAGTACGCGGGAACATACGCATGACGAGGGCGACGAAGGCCATGAAGAAGACGACCACTGAGCTCCCTCCAATAGGTGGGTGTCTCGCCCGAGCAATGAGCGCTCGTTCAGCACCTATCTGTCTCTATCTGTCTGGGTCCATTTGATCCAGGAGCGCAACGGTAAAGCCACGGTAGGTCACCGGAATCGGGAGGAGGATCACCGTCCCGATGTACGGAATGATCACGAAGAAGAAACCGATGCAGCAGGTCAGCAGACCGGCCACGATGACCAACAACAAGGCCGCGAAGCCGAGCAGCAGGAGAAATAGCCCGGAGAGCAACGATGTCCACGGGTGTCGGCGGAAGATCGCGCCGAAGCGGCTCCAAGCATCCAGGACCTCCAGGTCGTAGCGATACATCAGGGGCACGACGAAGCCGTCGAGAAAGTACTGAACATAGGCCATCGCCAAAGCGACGAGAATCACCAATGACACCATGATCAGCCCCAGTCCGGCGGCTGACGCGTCGAAGGGCCTGCCCGAGCCTGAAGCCATGGCGATGAAGGAGAGCATCGCTCCGAGGAACGCGACCATGAAGAGTCCGTAGAAGGCGAGCTGGAAGCGGAAGTGCGAGTTGCCGAGACGCCGATAGCGGTTCCAGGGCCGGACCACCTCGGCTCGGTCGTGCACGACGTTGTCGAGAAACATGAACTTGCCGCGCGACGAGAGCCAGAGGATCACGACGAACAGCACAAGCAGAGAAGCGCAACCGAGGACTCCTGCGGCAAGCCAGAGCGGATGCTCGAGCGTCCATTGGCTCCAACGGTCCCAGTCGGGCCAGTCGATTCGTGTCTCCGCTCCCAGGCTCGCAGGCTCGAGCTCGGTTCTCGCGACCGACGGTGAGCTCGCGGCCCAGACTTCCGACTCGCTCGAGTCTGACGCGGCGCCGACGTTCCAGCCAAAGCTCTTTCCGCCCTGCGCTAGCCCCGCCAGCCAGGCGGTGAACCCGAGCACCATCCACTTCTTGAGGTCGAACGGCCGGAACAGGATCGTCTGCATCCGATCCCAGGCATCGGAGAAGGCGGCGGTAATCGAGATGTGGTTCTCGGTCATTGGGGTGGGGAAGCGACCCCCTCAGGGTACCTCACGACGGATGCTCCCTTGGAGACGTCGACTCAGGTGAGATGGGGCACCTGAAGGTCGAGCTCGTCCGGGACCGCCCCGGCCAGAGGTGCCCGAGGTGCCACCCCTTTCTTGGCTATGCACAGCTTCTTGTTCACTGGGTGGCCGCAGCGGCTGCGTAGGTGTCGAGTGAACCGGAACTTCCCCGTCGACGCCTGAGTCCAAGCAGAGGACGTGCCCAAGGAAACTCGACTTCGGGCGGCGAGACGATTGGCCGTCTTCGCTGGTCTGGCTTGGCCGTTGGGCCTTGTGGCGCAACCGCCAGTCGAGTTCGAGGCACGGCTTCCTGCCGGTGTGACCAGCGCTCGAATCCCGTTCGAAATGGCTTCGTCGAAGGTGCACGTGGAGTGCGTTTTTGACGGTGGAGAACGGGCCTGGCTACTGCTCGACAGCGGAGCCAACATTTCGATTCTCGACAAGACTCTCGCGGATCGCCTGCAGCTCGAGCTGCGCGGTGGGGGCACGGGCCAGGGCGCCGCTGGCGGCGGCTCGTTTCGATTCGCGTTCGCCCGAGCACCGGCGCTGTCGTGTCCTGGAGTCGAGATCGCGTCGCGGGCGGTCGCTGTGATCGAGCGCAAGACACAAGGAGCCAACGGCCACGCCTCGGAGGGACTTCTCGGTGCCGATGTGTTCAAGGGCTTCGTGGTGGATGTGGACTACCCGAACAAGACGCTAACGCTGCACGATCCGGAGTCGTTTCGCTATTTCGGTGAGGGTGTCGAGCTTCCGGTCACCTTCGACGCCAACGACAAGTGGGAGCTTCGAACGACTCTGACGCTGGGTGATCGGCGGATTGGGGCCAAGGTGATCGTGGATACCGGCTCGCGCGGCACTCTTAGTTTGACCGCGCCCTTTACGGCGAAGCACGGGTTCTTGGAGGCGTTGCCCAGGAAGATCTTGGGCACGGTCGGTGTCGGCATCGGGGGTGAAGTGCGGCATTGGGTAGGCCGGTTGAGCACGATCGAGATCGGGCCGCTCGTTCTGGAGGACGTGCCGGTCACCCTAGCGCCCGAAGGCGTGACGGGAACATATGCCCGCTCGGACCGAGACGGCATTCTCGGTGGTGAGATATTGGAGAACTACCGTGCGATCTTCGATCGCAGTCGCTCACGGCTTATTCTGGAGCCGTCCTCGGATTCGGCCGGCAGCTTCGAGTGGGACGCGGCGGGCCTTTTCCTGACCTCGGAGGGCGCGGCCTATGACGTAGTGCGGGTACTTTCCGTCTCGGAGGCAACGCCGGCCGAGACTGCAGGAGTTCAGGCCGGCGACCTGATCGTCTCGGTCGACGGCCGCGCGGTATCGGAGCTCGCGCTGGACGGCCTCCGAGGTCTCCTTCGCGTCCCCGGCAAGACCTACTCCCTGCTTCTCGATCGGAATGGGAAACGGATCGAGGTTACGCTGGTCACAAGGCGCTTGGTGTGACCACCTAGAGCGCCTGACCGTCTTACAGAATCCCCTGGCACCTGCTGGGGGCACCTCATGGGGCGGGGATCCCTCGGTCGTTTGACCGCCGGCCGGTTCCGACGTAGGGTCGGTGGGCTTTACAAACAGTGGCTTGAGTTCGCCATCACGAGGCATGGGCACGCTGCGGAGCGGTCCGCCGAAAACGAAGAGAGGTCTGGTGATGAAACAAATCCCGTTTCCGGTCGTTATCCTGCTTGCCGTGGTGTGGCTTCCCACCCCGGCGGCTCGCGCTGAGCTCTGTACGATCGACGCCGTCCCGGCGGCGACGCTGCTGTTGCCCTACTTCGAGGTCGATCTCAGCAGGTTTCCACGCTTGAAGAAGGTGGAAGAGACGGTGATCTCGCTGCAGAACGCAAGCGCGGCACCGGCGCTCGCCCACGTCACCCTCTGGACCGACCTGTCGGTGCCGACGTTGGCCTTCGATGTCTATCTGACGGGCTATGACGTCGAAGAGATCAACCTCGCCGAGCTCTTCTACACCGGCGAGATCAAGGGCCTCAAGACCGCCGAGTCGACGTCTGGTTTCGTCCTCGGCGAGACGCCGGCGGGAGGTATCCAGACGGTCCAGAAGCTCATCCAGGCGCACCGCGGCCAGCCGGTGGACGGTCAGTGCTACTCGACCGTTCCGGACCTGAACGTCGCCCGCGGCTACGTGACCATCGACAACGTCAACGCGAGCAGCACGCTCTTTCCGAGTGATCCCGGATACTTCGGCATGGACGGGATCGCGAGCAGCAAGAACGTCTTGTGGGGCGCGGTGTTCGTCGCCAACAGCAAGGCGGTTCGCAGTGACCTGCTGGTTCATGTCGAGGCGGGGAGTTCCATGCCGGGCGACTACACCTTCTACGGCCGGTACGTGGGCTTCAATGGCAGCGATGGGCGAGAGCCGCTCGGCACCACCTGGGGTGCGAGATACTCGACCGGCAGCAGGAACCGCACCGACGTCATTGTCTGGCGCGACTCGACCGCCGTCCAGCGGCCGTTCAGCTGCGACGCTCTCGGCGAGTCTGGCTGGTACCCGCTTGGGCAGACCCAGGTGGTCGCGTTCAACGACTCCTCGGACCCCATCGAGTTGCTGTTCGATTCCGAGACCGGCGAACCGGTCCCCGGCTTCCCGGCCGAGACCCAGAAGGTCAAGGTCGGGAGCGGGGATCTGAAGGTCGCACCATTCAAGTCAGGGTGGATCTACTTCAACCTCCTTCACACCTCGACTGGACTCGGCCAATCGTACGTTTGGGTGCGGCAAGGCCTGGGAAAGAGAATGGCGGCCTACCCAGGGATGCCGTTCTACGATGCCAACAGCGGCTCGCCGTCAGCCGCGAGCGCCTGCGGGCCCGCACCGTCCGCTGCCAAGGCGGCCATCCCGTAGACCGGGACGCTCCAACGCCGCGCGCCCCCCACTAGAAGAACGCTCACTCCGATCTCGGCAACGTTCCTACTAGAGGTGCCACCCTCTTCTTGAAGACTGACGCACCCCGACTAGAGGTGCTGGACGTCGCAAACAACCCCTGTCTGAGGTTCCCCGCCAAAGCACCACCGTCGGGCACCTCCCTCTGGAATGAAGCGCAATCGCCTTGCCATGCGAGAGAAGACGCGAAGGAGGAGGGGCTTCTTGCAGAAAAGGGTGGCGCCTCAAGGGGCACCAGGGGCCTATAGGGCAGGAATCAATGAGCGGCTGCTAGCCCGTCACGCCGTGAATCGGAGCCGGCGATGTAACCCTGGTCGTGCCGCATGATGGCCTGTCCACCACCAAAGATGAGCCCCATGTTCTCGCCCGCGAGAAGAATGCTGCCCACCTCCATGAGCGGGTCCTTGGTCCGGTGCCCCATCGAGTGAAGCTCGTCAATTGTGGATTCGGGAATGGATGTCTCAAAGGTCACGCTACTGGCACGCCAGTGACGGAATCGCGGAGCATCGAGAGCTTGTTGGACGTCCATGTCGAAAAGTAGGATGTTCAGCAACACCTGGACATGGGCTTGCGGCTGTTGAGGCCCGCCGACAATGCCGAAACTGAGCCAGGGTTGTTGTTTCCCATCGGCGCCGGTTCTGGTGACAAAGCCCGGGATGATGGTATGGAACGGTCGCCTTCGTGGGCCCACGGTATTGGCTCTTCCTTCCTTGATCGAAAAACCGGCCGCCCGATTCTGGAGCGCGAACCCGGTGCCGGGCACGACGACCCCGGAGCCAAACGGTCCGGCCAGGCTGTTGATGAAGGAAATCATGTTGCCTTCTTCGTCTGCGACGGCGAGGTAGGTAGTCTCACTGTCTGTCAGAGAGCGATCAGGAGTCGCGTGCCGTAGTGCGCGTTCTGGACTCAAATGAGTCCGTCGCTTGGTTATGAAGTCGTCGGCAAGAAGGCGCTCGGGCTCGATTGCCATGAACTCCGGATCACCAACAAAATGCTCGAGGTCGGCATAAGCGAGCTTCTTCGCCTCAATCAGATGATGGAGATAAATAGCGGAATTGTGGCCCATTGAGGCCAGGTCGTAGGACTCGAGGAGTCGAAGCATTTCCAGCGCGGCGATACCTTGACCATTCGGGGGGAGTTCCCAGAGTCGGTAGTTCTTGAAGGAGACCGAGAGAGGTTCGACCCATTCAGCGCTGTGCGTGGCGAAATCCTCGGTTGTTAGAAACCCACCGAGCTCCTGAACATGCTCGGCGATACTTTGACCTAGTGCCCCGCCATAGAGCAGATCAGAGCCCTCGTCCGCAATGGCCTGCATCGTCCTCGCTAGGTCAGGATTCGAAAACCATTCGCCCGTCTGCGGTGCCCGTTTCCCGTCGATCAGATACGTGTCGCGAGCTCCCGGGTCCGACTTGAGATCGTTTGCAAAAAGCGCCCACTCGCTCGCCGTGGTTTTCGATACGGGAAATCCTTCTTTGGCCAGAACCACGGCCGGTCTGAGAGCCTCGGCCAGAGTGATGGTGCCGTATTTCTCCAGGAGCGCCGCCCAGCCCGACAAGGCGCCGGGTATGGTTATCGATTTTGCGCCCGTGTCCCGCACGCTTCCCCCCAGTGCGTCTCGAGTCATCAAAGCCCCGGCTCGGCCACTGCCGTTGATTCCCACCAGTCGTTGTTCCCGTTCAGACCACAGGATGGCGAACATATCTCCGCCCAATCCCGTCATGTATGGCTCGACCACGTTTAGCACTGCGGCGGCGGTAACGGCTGCATCGATGGCGTTCCCTCCTCGCTGAAGGACCTGTAGACCGGCCTGACTCGCGAGAGGTTGGCTCGTTGCCACAACGCCATGGGGAGCATAGACAGCGTCCGGGGCGGTGCTATGGACAGGCGGGCCGAGAGCGACGCGGAATGTCAAACCCGCCACCGCCGCGAGCAGAACGGTTCCGACAAGCAACAAAGCCGTCCACGCCAGAAGTCGTCTTGCTTTCATGACCAATGTCCTCAACGGTTCGCGTGACCGGTGCGCTAGCTACAAGTGGACGGTCAACCACCGGAGGGGGATGTTAACGGTGCCTGGCTGGTTCGGGGCGATTGTTTCCACGTTCGAAGAGCCAGATCTAAACGGGGCGCCAACGCGCTCTGGACAGGCGCGGTTTTCTTGGAGGCGGGTACTTCAAGGCCCATCCGATCGCGGGACAGGAGACCGGTCTAATCGTCGCGGGCAGCGGCCAAACGCCGATTTTCGAAACGGCCCAAGGGCGAGTCGGCGCGGTCATCTGCCACGATCTCGACTTTCCCGATCTGATCCGTGACGCCGACCGAAGCGACGTTCGAATCCTGCTCGGCCCATCGAGTGACTGGCCGGCGATCACCCGGATGCACTCCAACATGACCACGGTGAGAGCCGTGGAAAACGGCCTGTCCCTGGTGCGCCCGACCGAGAACGGCCTCTCTACGGTCGTCGATCCGTTCGGTCGCGTGGTTCTAGCCGAACCGGACGGCCCGCCCGGCGACAACGCAATCGCTGTCGACGTTCCCATCTACGAACTGGACACCCTCTATCCATGGCTCGGCAGTTGGGTGCCGTACTCGTGCCTCGGGGGTTTGGTGCTCATTGTCTTGCTCGCCTGGCGAGGGCCGAATCGTCTCGCCATGCGGTGAGAGAGGACCCCCGCCAGAGGTGCCCCCGCCAGAGGTGCCACCCTTTTCTGAGAACTCAGGCAGCGAGTGACCTTTCAGGGCATCAGGTGCCCTTTGGATGGGCTCTGCCTTACCCAGGCCTAGTGCCCTGACACCGGCACGATCACGTAGCCCGAGGGCCGTCGCTGGTTGATCATGAAGACCGGGCTCCGACGCGATCGGGCTCGAATCGCGCACCTTCGCTTGGGTGAGGCGGCTCCAGTACGGGCTGGAGAGGTGGGCGGAGGGACAGTGGGAGGAACGCCGGGAGGAGTGATCTTCCCGAAAGATTCGCCCCTTTTCCCCTTCCGACGTGCTATACATGGCAGGTACGAGAGCAGGGATACCTCTTTACCTGAGGTGCGTAACGCCCTGAAGAGACCCGAGTCCTTCATTCAGCCGTCACATTCCCAAGAAACCTCAAAACCGAGGAAGCTCCCGTCGAACGGTTCCGGTGTACGGAACTGGACTATCGACCTCTGCGGCCCCGACTGCGTCGTGGCCCATCAAGAAAGAAAAGAGACTTAGAAAACAATGGCAAAGAAAATCTACGTAGGCAACCTCCCCTTCAGCGCTTCGGATGACGAGATCCGGACGCTCTTTGGGGCCCATGGCGACGTCCAGAGCGTCAACCTGATCACCGACCGGGAAACCGGCCGCCCCCGTGGCTTTGGTTTCGTCGAAATGGACGAGTCCGGCGCCGACGCCGCGATCGCAGCCCTCGACGGCAAAGACATGGATGGCCGTGCGCTGAAGGTCAACGAGGCTCGTCCTCGCAACGACCGCGGCGGCTCCGGCGGCGGATCGCGCGGCGGCTGGTAGCGATCAGGCTCGATCGGCCGGTAGTCTCGGGACCCCGGCCGTTCGCGCCTTCTGTCCCGATTCGAGGTCATCCCTGACGGGGTGGCCTCGTTTTTTTTGGGTGAGTAAACGAGGGCCGAGGCCGCGTGAATTGCGTGCCTTTCCCCTTTTCCTCCTTAGCTCTGGGCTCGTACACATGAACCGTGACGCCGAGCAATAGTCGCGATACCGGCCCGGCGAGCGCCCCGCCGTCACCTTGATCTGAGGGCCGACTAGGCTCGGGACCGGCCGGAGGGGCCGATTCGCTTTCAGACTTCGAGGACTCGGGATCGGTTCAGCCCGAACGCCGCAGGAGATAGACCCCAACGGTAGCGGCGAGCAGAAGCAGCAACCCAACCAGCCACCAGATCCCGCCCAGGCCACGATTCTCGTCTCCCTCCCCGACCAGGGCCACCTCCTTTTCGCACAGGGCCGGATCCGGCCGAATGCTGCCGAGAGCTTCGAAGGGCTGAATCTGCCAGGCAGGCCCCTCGTCGCCAGTGATTGGAGCGAGAAGAGGCCTCTCTTCGGGCACCGAGCCGACGAGAACGCAGTAGATGTCGGCGAGCATGTTCAAGTTGTTGGCGTAGTAGCTGTGGGCGAGGAAGTCGAGCTTGAGCTTGGAGGCGTCGATCGAGTCGAATCCGGCGAGGCCGAGGAGCTTGCCGGCGGTCTGGCCGGCGCGCGGTCGCTCGCGGATGCCTTCGGCGGCGGCCAGCGCGCGGTCCTGGTCGGAGACGTAGAGGGTGGCGCGGCGGGCGAGTCTCGGGAGCACTTCGGCGAATTCCTCGCGGAAGCGCTCGGCGTCGATGTCGGGAGCGGCCAGAACAAGCTCTGAGACCAGCTCGCGGCTCTCGCCGCGCTGAACGAGGGTGTTGAGAGCCTTGGCGACCAGGCGGTTGCCCATGCTGTGGGCGACGAGGTGGAGCTGGTTGAGCCCCGATTCTTTGGCCAGAAGGAGAAAGTCGATGAAGGGGTCGTTCGAAAGCTCGACGACTTCACCGTCGGTGAAGTAGCCGGGCGCATTGCCTTGGGAGGGCCAGCTGTAGAAGAGGGGAAGTCCCTTGTAGTCGAGGTCGTAGGCGATCTGGGCGGCGCGGTAGGCGGCGGACTCGAAGGAGGTGGAGTAGCCGTGGACGTAGAGAAAGCCCTCGTCGGCGCCCGAAGCCTGGATCTTGGCCTGCCAGTCGGATCGGCTGGGGACGGGTTCGATCTCGGAGAGAATGATGTGTTTTTCGGGATCCTCGGGGAACTTGATCTTCCACCAGGTGAAGGGGCGCTCGATATCGCCGCGCTCGTGCTCGTCGCGCGGGATGGTGACGGTGAGGGCACCCACCTCGAGCTCGCCTCGGCTGCCGGTATAGAAGTCCACGGTCTTGCAGTCGGGTGTCGGCGCGATCGGTTCGCCTGCGCAGGGTTCACTTCGGGCGCGGTCGGTGCCGTAGTAGACGACGACCTCGTTGATGCGCTCGGCCGTATCGTCCGCCGAACCCGTGGGTTCGTCGTCGGCCGACGCGCCGTTGCGGGTGCCGATCGTGACGATTTCCTCGTCGGCGACGACTTCGTCGCGCCTGGGAGCGCGGGGTCGCGAGGGTGGGCGAGCCGCGCTCGGCGGCGGTCGTCGC
>CALZIK010000021.1 GCA_945787635.1 Thermoanaerobaculia bacterium
CATGATCCAGGTGTCGGGCCTGGTCGCCCGCTACGATCTCTCCCGGCCGGTCGGCCAGCGGCTGCTCGACCTCGAGATAGGCGGCGACCCGGTGGAGGAAGATCGCGTCTACAGGTCAGCGACCAACCGGTTTCTGGCCGAGGGAGGCGATCTCTACCAGACCTTCACCGAGGGCCCTTGGGTCGAAGAGATCGATCGGGACATCGCCATGGCGATCGTCGACTACCTGAAGAAACAGAGCACTCCGGTCGGGCTACCCGCGAAGGGTCGGCTGGTGCCGACAGACTAGCGTCGGCGCCCACCGCGCGCCGCCCGGTGAGAACATGTTTCGTGGCTGCGGTAGGCCTGATGCGGTTCGTGGCGAACCTTTGGGCGTTCGTTTCCGTCCTAAATGACATGCCCAGACATTTTGTGACCAGCGCAGCCCGATTCGCGAAGCTCCTGTTGGGCCTGGCTCTCCTGCCGACCGGTCCCGCCCGAGCCGATCTCACCGCTTTCGAAGTCATCGAGAGGTCGGTCAGCGCGTATTCGCAGATGGACGAGCTGGCCGGACGGGTCGATTTCACGATCGTTCTGCCGGACGGCCGCAGTGAAAACAAGCAGCTCGAGTACGGCCGTCTCGGATCCTCGGCCTTTCAAGCGCTTCTGCTCCCAGATGGATCACGAGGGCTCGAGCTAGTGGCCGCTGCCGACAGTATCCGGGCGAGCCAGTTCAATGTACCCAATGCCTACGTCGAGGCTGCCTACGAGGGCGATCTGCCCGCTGCCTTGGAAAGCATCGGAGCTACCCAGGTCGGCTTGGAGCTGGCCGCGCCGCTGGCTGCCGCGATGACCGGCGACACGAATCGCTTCTTGCGAGGCTTGGGTTTCGGTGTGCTCGGGCCGCTCGAGATCAGGGGTATCGAGACGCTCACCGAGGCGGGCAAGACGAGCTATCACGTCGATCTGGTGGCAGAGAATGGTTCCTGTACGGCCTTTTTCGATCCGGTCTCCTTCAAGGTCACGGGCTTTAGCGTCGTCGTTGGCGAAGAGGGGCATCAAGTGCGCGGCACGGGGTCTTTTGTGGACACGCCGACCTCGGAACTGACCGTGAAACTGAGCTTCGACCCCCGTGGCAGGCAGGTCGTCGCCGACTTTGCGGCGCTGGAGGCGAGCACCTATCCTCTCGGGCAGCCGGCTCCCACCGACCCTGTCCGCACGCTCGAAGGGGACCTCGTGTCGCTCTCCGACTTGCGGGGCTCGGTCGTGGTCCTCGACTTCTGGGCCACCTGGTGCGTACCCTGCTGGGCGACCCTCGAGGAGATGGAAAAGCTCGCCGAGTGGGCCAAGACCGCGGGCAGGCCGGTCGTAGTCTTCGCGGTGAACACTCTCGAAGAGACCCAAAACTTCGAGCAGCGCAAGAGCGCCGTGCGCGCGTTTCTCGAGGACCGCGAGATCGGGCTGCCGGTGCTGATCGACACCGATGACTCGTTTTTCAAGGCGATGCACACCCCCGGCTTGCCGAGTACCATTCTGATCGCGCCGGACGGCACTCTGGCGCGATACCACTCGGGTGTTCTGCCCGACATGGCGGGCTCGTTGCGAAGGCAAGTGGAGGAGATCTTGGCCGGCGAGCGTTGAAAGGTTGTCTCGCCTTTTTCCAAAGCTCCGGCTCGTCATCTGCCAGCTGTGTAGCTGGAATCACGAGTATCCGGACAGCGAGTCGGTTCCTAAGGCCGCTTGAGGGCCGGCGCGCGGTTCGACCGAAGAGCAAGACGCGATTCCAAGACGCCTTCAGGCGGAATCGTCCGGCACCTTCTAGGTGCGGCACCAACTGAAGGCAGCCGAGGAGTAACATGGGGGCGAAAGCAGCCATTGATGATCGGCCAGACGATCTTTTGCTACAAGATCCTCGAGAAGCTCGACGACGGCGGTATGGGTGTGGTGTACATCGCCCAGGATACGCGGCTCGAGCGCCGGGTGGCGCTGAAGCTACTGTCTGACGACCTGGCCGACGATCGGCAGGCCTCCGAGCGGTTTCAAAGAGAAGTCCGAGCGGCATCGGCCCTCAACCACCCCCACATTTGCACGGTCCATGATGCCGGCGAGTACGAAGGGTGCCCTTTTCTCGTGATGGAACTGATGGAAGGCACAACGCTGAAGCATTTGGTTCGACGCGGGCCGCTCGAGATTCGGCGAGTGATCGAGATCGGCATCCAGGTGGCCGACGCGCTGCAAGCGGCCCATGAGGCAGGAATCGTCCACCGCGATATCAAGCCCGCCAATATCTTCGTCACTGCGCACGGCGAAGCCAAGGTCCTGGACTTCGGAGTGGCCAAGTTCACCAGGGGGCGAACAGGTCGGGACCCGCCGACGGCCACGGAGCAGAAGACCGAGCTCGTATTGACAATGCCCGGAGCGCCGATCGGCACGATTGGCTACATGTCGCCGGAGCAAGTCAAGGGCGACGAACTGGATGAGCGTGCCGACCTTTTCTCGCTCGGGGAGGTTCTCTACGAGGCCGCGACTGGAAGGCGGCCTTTCGACGGCAGCTCGGCCGGAGTCGTCTACAGCCAGATCCTAACCGAGGAGCCTGTTTCTCCTCTCTGTCTCAATCCCGATTTGCCTGACGAGTTCGAGCGGATCTTGAGCAGGGCGCTGGAGAAGGACAAGGGCCTCCGGTACCAGAGCGCGTCGGATTTGCACTCGGATCTCAAGCGACTCGAGCGTGATCTGAGCTCAGGCCAGCTCTCTGAGACTCAGGGGACAGTGGTGGCGCCGGCTGTCAGCGGTGCCCGGCGTGGTCTGTGGATTGGCGGTGGCGCGGTGGCCCTGGTCGTTGCCCTCGCCGCCGGCATGTGGCTGGGCCGGACCGGACAGGAGCCGGTGACCGAAGCCGTGGTCACCCCGGCGCTCAGCTCGGCATCGATCGCGGTGTTGCCTTTCGCGGACCTGAGCGAAGAAAGTGACCAGGAGTACTTCTCCGACGGCTTGGCTGAGGAACTCCTGAACGTCCTCGCCCAGATCCCGGGTCTGCGAGTGGCGGCGAGGACTTCGTCGTTTCGTTTCCGGGGAGTGAGTGGCGACGTCTCCGCGATCGGCAGGCAGTTGAATGTCTCGACACTATTAGAGGGGAGCGTCAGGAGGATCGGCAGTCAGGTTCGAATCACCGCTCAGTTGGTCGATGCAGTCGACGGTTTCCAGTTGTGGTCGCAGACCTACAACCTTGAGATGGTCGACATTTTTGTGGTCCAGGACGAGATCGTCCGCTCGGTAGCCGCGGCGCTCGAGGTCACCCTTCTGGGGCCGTCGGCGGATAACCCGAAACGGCGCGAGGAGAATGTTGAAGCCTACGGCCTCTACCTTCAGGGCAAGTACTTCCTGGAGCGGCGCAGCGAGGCCGATCTCGAGCAGGCCATAGAGTACTTCGAGCAGGCCCTGGCGCTCGAACCCGGCCATGCGCGGGTCTGGGCTGAGCTGGCGCGAGTTTACTACCGCCAGGCGAACAGCGGCTTTGTGGCGGCCGGCGAAGGGTGGGCGAAGGCGAGAGCGGCGGCGGAAAGGTCGCTGGCACTGGACAATGACTTGGCCGAGGGGTGGACCGCCCTGGCGTGGATCAGGGCGTTTCACGACTGGGACTGGGAGGGAGGAGATGAGGCCATGCAGCAGGCACTGAGGCTCGCGCCCGGAAGCGCAGCCGTGGCGCGACGTGCGGGAGCGCTCGCCGCAACGCTGGGCCGCTTCGATGAGGCCATCGCTCTTTTCGAGCGGGCGGTGAGACTCGATCCGCTGAGTGTCTCTGACAGGGTCAATCCCGGGATCCTCTTCTATTACTCGGGCCGCCTAGAGGAAGCGGAGGCGGCCTTGAAGAAGGCGCTCGAGCTCAATCCGGAGCATCCAAGCGCTCATCTGGTGCTGGGTTTGATCTTCCATGCGCAATCGCGGCATTTTGAGGCCTTCGAAGAGATCGAGCGGGAGACAGAGCCCAGCCTACGGCGCTACGGTCGGGCACTGGTGCTTCACGCCCTGGATCGAAAGACGGAGGCTGACGCCGCTCTTGCGGAGTTCATCGAAAAAGACGCCTTTCGCTCCGCTTGCGAGATCGCTGAAGTGTTCGCGGTTCGAGGGGATGCCGATCGCGCATGGGAATGGCTGAACCGAGCCTACACTCAGCGCGACAGCGGACTGAGTCACCTAGCTCTCAACCCGCACTTCACTAGCCTTCGTGCGGACCCTCGCTATCGGAAACTCCTGGAGAAGGTAGGTCTGGGAGGGGCAAGGAAAGTGAGCGATGCCGGGTAGTCTGCGGCGATGCCCGAGATGAACACGCTGTGAGAGCGATGCGCGCGCCGGCGCTCGTCCAGATCGTCCTGCTCGGCCTGTTTACCGCCGTCGGCCTGATGGGGGCGGTGGCGGTGGCGATCGACTGGGTGCAGGGACTCGACACCTGGTTCTGGGAGGAGTCGACCTGCACGATCGAGTCCTCCGAGGCGGTGGAGCGCCCAGACTACGGCGACTCTGAGTTCCAGGTCTCCTATCGCTACTTCCACCGCGGTGAGCAGCAGCTCGGAGACGGCTATCGCCATGGGTACGCCGGCTCCGAGCTCGCCTCCGAAGCGGAGATCCTGGTCAGCCGTTACGCGGTGGGTAGCCGGTCGCAGTGCTGGGTCGATCCCGACGAGCCCGGCGAATCCTATCTGCGCCGCGCCGACCTTTGGCAGGGGTTCTGGATCCTCGTGCCCCTGGCCTTCGTCGCCGTGGGCGGCGGGGCGCTGTGGCTGTTGCATGGCCCTCGTACCCGATCCGACGTTGAAGAAGAGCCAGGCGATCGGGGACCGGTTCGGGAGAGGGCGGTGTCCGGCGTCAAGATCGCGGCGCTGATCTTTTTGCCCGGCGTCTTCTTCCTGTTTGGAGCCGGGGTCTTGATTCCCTTCTTCGTCCGACCCGCGCTTCAGGTCGTCGAGGCCCGCTTCTGGACCGAGGTCCCCTGCGAGATTCTCTCGAGCGAGGTGCGGTCGCACCCCGGCGACGACGGCGCCACCTACAGCATCGATGCTCTGTTCCGTTACGAGCTCGGAGGGCGCGAGTACCGAGCGAACCGGTATCAGTTCATCGGCGGCTCGTCCGGAGCCTACGACGGCAAGGCCCGGATCGTCGAGGCGCTCCCCGCGGGCGCGACCACCGTGTGCTACGTCAACCCGGAGGATCCCTTCGACGCGGTCATCGAACGGGGATTTACCGGCGACTACCTGTTCGGTCTGGTTCCGCTCCTGTTTGCCCTCATCGGAATGGGCGGGCTGGCTTTCGGGATCAAGGTCTTGCGTGGCGCCAGGCAGGATGCCGCGATCGCCTCCTGGCCGGACCTTGCTGTCTCGGGGGAAGCGGCTGCCGGCGGAGCCTACGGCGGCTTTGGCTGGGCATCGGGTGGCTCGGCGATCGAGACGCCGGCGGGCTCGATAGTCCTCGAGCCGAGCATCGGTCCGATGGGCAGGCTGGGTTGTGCGACCGTCGGAGCGCTCTTCTGGAACGGATTCATCTCTATCTTCGTGTGGCAGGTCGTGAAGAGCTGGAGGGCCGGAAACCCCGAGTGGTTCGTGATCATCATTTTGGCGCCCTTCGTTCTCATCGGCCTCCTGCTGCTCGTGAGCGTTCCGTACTCGATCCTCGCGCTGGTTAACCCGCGGCCCCGCGTGCAGCTGTCGCCGGGTGCGCTCAAGGCGGGCGAATCGGCGCAGATCGAGTGGGCATTCCGGGGATTCGGTGGCCGCATCCGGCACCTCAGGATCTGGCTCGAAGCGACCGAAACGACAACGAGAGAAACCGGTTCCAGCCTGAGCATCGAGAGCCGGGCGCTCGACACGCCGACCATTCCAGTCCTTGATCGCGGGCCGGATCAGCCGCTCGCCGACGGCGCCGCGAGCTTCGAGGTGCCCGCGGACACGCCGCTCTCCTCAGACGGTGACGTTGCGATCCGATGGAAGCTCATGCTTCACGGCGAGATCGCCTTCTGGCCGGACGTCAACGAGACGTTCGAGGTGCGGGTAATAGGATAGAGCGGTGATTACCGAACTGCTCGTTACCGCGCTCTTGTTGGGGAGCTTTGCGGGTGGCTCATTCGGTTTCCTTGCGAGCTTTATGCGGTGCTTTCTCGATTAGGTTGCATATACAAGTTTACCGGACGGCGGCCGGACGCAAAAGCCGCGGCCCGCGGCCGTTGCTAGACTGCGCCGGTGATGGCACTAGTCCTTTCGGTTCTGGTACTCCTGGGCGTTGCGACGGCTGCGGGAGCCGCCGGCGAGGACATGGATTCGCGCGAGGCCTTCTTCGAGCGGCTCTCCGCTCTCTGCGGCGCGGTCTTCGAAGGCCACTCGAGCTTCCCGGAAGAGGGGCCCTTCGTGGGCAAGCTCCTGCGCGCCGAGATCGCGGACTGTGGAGCGAGCGAGATCCGGATTCCCTTCGCCGTTGGCGACGATCGGTCGCGCACATGGGTCCTGACGCGGAGCGAAGAGGGCTTACTGCTCCGGCACGACCACCGGCACGAGGACGGCACGCCCGACGAGATCACGATGTACGGTGGCTGGGCGACGGAGGCAGGGAGCGCGGGGTCGCAGTCCTTCGCGGCCGACGCTCACACGAAGGAGCTGATTCCGGAGGCCGCGACGAACGTCTGGACGCTCGAGCTCGATCCGGACGGCCGGAAACTCGTCTACGACCTCGAGCGTCACGCCGCGCCCAGGTTCAGGGCTACTCTCGAGCGCAAGAGCGAGGCCGTTGCGAGAGACGTCAACCCGGCCTTCGAGCCGCTCGCCTGGCTGGTGGGGGAGTGGCAGGCGCATTTTCGGCCGAGAGGCGAGGGAACCGCGGCGCCGACCATGGCCTTCGAATGGGGTGACCAGAAGCGCTCATATCTACGGATGACCGGCATGAGCCCGACCGCCGACGGCGGGCTCGAGCCAGAGTACGAGAGCATGGTCGTCTGGAACCCGGTTCGGAAGCGATTCACCTTTCTCACGGTCTATCGCCTCTCCGGCGGCCGGATCACCGAGGACGGGGACATCGACATCCTCGACGACGGCGCGGTGCGTCTCAATATGAACGTTCACTATGCGCCCGGCGACTCGCTTCCGTTCAGCGAGGGGGCCGTGGCCGGACCGAACGGCGCCACGCTGCAGTTTCAACGCACTTTCTTTCGGCAAGGCGTCGACGGCCTGCGCGGCGTCTTTCGAATCCGGCGCGACGGCGCCTGGGTCGATCCCCTGCCCGGCATGGAGAGTAGCGAGGGCTTTCCCTGGCGACGGGTCTATATCCGGGTGGGCTCGGTCGAGATCGGTATGGCCAACGGCACCGAAAGGGAGATACGAACCCGAGCGCAGCTCGCGCGCCTTTTGAGCAACTACGATCTCGAACCCTGGCTCTTCACCCGCAGAATCTTCATCGACGAGGCCGAGGAGATTCCGCACAGCCATCCGGTCCTGACGGTCAACACGGACCCTCTGGACGACGATGCGGCGCAGCTTGCGACGCTTCTTCACGAGCAGTTTCATTGGTTTCGAAGCGGCAGGATGCAAGGCCTGGACGCCGCCCTGGCGGATCATCGGGAGATCTTTCCCGAAGTGCCCTCCGGGGGAAGCACCGGCGCCCGCAACGAGCGCAGCACCTACTTGCATCTGGTCATCTGCGACCTGGAGTTCCAGGCGCTGTCGAAACTCCTCGGCGAGGAGGAGGCGCGACGGGTGCTCTCCGGCTTCAGGCACTACACCTGGATCTATGAGCAGGTGCTCGGGAATCCGGCCGTCCGCCGCACGCACGAACGCCACGGCCTCCTGGTGCCCGAGCGAGGCGACTCCGACGCAGCCGGGTAGGGTCCGGGTTCCGGTGGGCGGGAGCGAGCGCGCCGCTTGTCGTGCGGCCCCCTCCCGGCTAAACTTGCGCGCTCGGAGAACAAGACCAGGAGAATCACACCCATGTTTGCATCCAGGAACCGCCAGTTACTGACCCTTTTCACTTTTCTTCTGCTGCCGCTGGCGATCGGTTGCGCCGATCCGGCTGCCGACGCTCCCCAGGCCACGGTCGGAGAGGCGGCGCCGCCCGCCGAAATGGCCATGGCCGACGAGGGCGTTCCCTACGTCATGACCTCCGATTCGACCATCGGTTTCGTCGGCTCCAAGGTCACCGGATCCCACGAGGGCGGCTTCGAGAGCTTTGCCGGCTCGATCTGGCTGGTCGATGGCGACCCCGAGAGCTCGAGCTTCGAGGTGGAGATCGACACGACGTCGCTCTGGGCCGACGACGAGCGCTTGACCGGGCACCTGAAGAGCGCCGACTTCTTCGAGGTCGAGACCTATCCCACGGCGGCTTTCACGTCGTCGTCGATCGAGAGCGGTGAAGAAGGCGGCTACACCGTGACCGGGAACCTCGAGCTCCACGGCGTGACCAAACAGATCAGCTTCCCCGCGCAGATCGAGGTCGGCGACGGCGAGATCCTCGCGTCGGCGGAGTTCGCGATCAAGCGCTTCGACTTCGACATCGTCTACCCCGGCAAGGCCGAGGACCTGATTCGAGACGATGTCCTCGTCAAGCTGGATCTGGTTGCCGCCCCGGCCGTGTAGGTCAGCGCGCTGGCTATCGCGTTCGGGCTCTCGGAGCGCCGGCGCTCGACCAGTCCGATGGCGGAGACGAAGGCTCGGCCTGGGCGAGGAGTTCTTCCAGGTCGAGCGGCTCGGTGACCATCGCGAGGTTGCCTGCCGCGTCGCGCGGCCATTCCTCCGGCGGCCGAACCCGGTAGAGCTCGACGCCGTTGCCGTCGGGGTTTACCTCCATTACTCCGCCGTCTCTTCCGAGACCAGAACGCCTTGGGTGTAGCGTTCGCTGTCGAAGTAGCGCCGCGCGGCGTCACGGAGCGACTCGATGGAGACGGCTTCGATTTTCCGATCGTATTCGAGGATCTCGGCAAGAGGGAGCCCGTCGACTTGCTGCAGGTGCAGCGCGGCTAACCAGAAGCCGTTCTGCTCCAGGCTCGTCTCTCGGTTGCGCCGCTGGGTCTCCCGGACCTTGTCGACGACTTCCTGGGTCGGTCCGTCCCCCTTGAATCGCTCGATCTCGGCGAAGGCGGCGGCCAGAAGCTCGGCCGTTCGCTCGGGATCGCAGCTGAAGCTGATCCCGGAGTTGTACCGCCCTCTGGGATAGCGGCGCAGGTTCGAGTAGACGTTCACGCCGTAGACGCCTCCCATGTCTTCGCGCATGACCTCACGCAGCCGGATGCCCAGAGCCTGAGCGAGAGACGAGGCCATGTGGGCGTCGAGCGGACTCCAGTCGGTGAAGCCAAAAAAAACCAGCCGCGCCGTGCTTTTCGGCTCGATGCCCTTGCGAACCTCGAACTCGGTGACCTGGGGCACGGCATAGGCGTCGACGTCGCGCCAGGTTTCGCCGCGGTCCGTCGCGGGAAGCGACGCCAACCAGGTCTCGACCAGGGGTCGCAGCGAGTCGAGATCGAAGCTCCCGACCATGGTGAAGAGAAAATCGGACGCGTCCGCGAAACGGTCCCGGTAGATCTCGAGCGCCCGGTCGAGGTCGAGCTGATCGACGGTGTCCAGCGTGAAGAGCCGCCGCCGGGGGTGGTCCCCGAAGGTGACCTGGTTCCATTTCTCGTTGAACCAGAAGGCGGGAGAGGCGGTCTGATTCTCGAGACGGCCTCGCGCCGTGGTCAGGTACGACGCGTAGGCGTCTTCATCGCGACGAGGCGCGGTGAACTTCAAATAGAGCAGCTGAAACAGGGTCTCGAGGTCCTTGGGCGAGGCGCCGCCGCTGACTCCCTCGCTGATCTCTCCGATGACCGCGCGCACGCCGGCGGCCTTGCCGGCGAGAGCCTTTCCGAGCTCGATCTGATCGAAGTTGCCCAGTCCCATCTCGGACACGATGGCTGCGGCCTGAGTGGCGGTCACGTAGTCCTTGTCGGGCACCAGTGAGTGTCCACCCGGGCTGTAGCCCCGTAGCAGGATCTCGTCGTTCTTGAAGTCGGTAGACTTGAGCAGAAGCTCGATGCCGTTGGAGAGTTTCCAGAGGGTCGCTCCGACCTCGGGGAAGTCCTCCACCGAGACGATGCTCCCCGGAACCGGGCGCCGCCCGACCAGTGGCTCATCCCGGGTCTTGTCGATCCACGGAGTGACCGCAAGCTCTCCGACTTCCGTGAAAATCTCGAGCAGGCCTTCTTCGTCGGGGAGGCCGGCTTCGCTGGTATCAGGTCCACTCACCAGGATGACCCGATTGTTCTCGGTGATCCATTGGTCGGCCCGAGCGTTGAGCTCGGCGAGCGCGATGCCCGGCAGCAGGGCGTTGTAGGCGTCGCGGACGTATTCGATGCTCGGCAGCGGACTTTGGTCGAGGAAGTGTCGGAGATAGCTCGCTGCGTAGCGCCCGGACTCCTGTTTGTCGCGCTCCTCGTAGGCGCGCTCGACACTTCGCAGGAGGTTGGTCTTGGCGCGATCGAGCTCGGCCTCGGTGAGCCCGTGCTGCTCGACGCGCTTGGCCTCGGTCAGTAGGGTCCGGAGCCCGCGAGCCACGCCGCCGTCGCGAACGCGGGCGAAGAGCTGATAGATCGCTTTCGTCCGTCCGAGGCTCCCGGAACCGGCCGATCCGAACTGGTAGGGCGGATCGGGCAGCTGGGTCAGCTCTCCCAGGCGGGCGTTCATCATGCCGTGATACAGGCCGTCGATGGTTTGCTGGCGCAGGTCGCCGACAGTTTCGGTGTCTTCGTGCGGGCGCTTGTAGCCCACCGCCACGTCGATCGCCGTGGCTTCCGGGTCGGAGACGATCGAGGTCAGCGTCTCGACGTGATCGGGGATGTCGAAATCGATCTTTGGACGGGGCTGTTCGGCTGCCTTCAGATGACCGAAGTGTCTCTCGATGGTCGCCAGGATGTCGGCTTCGTCGAAGTCTCCAACCGCGACGATCGCCATCAGGTCCGGCCGGTACCAATCGCGGTAGAAGCTCTTGAGTGCCTCGTACGGGGCGTCCTCGAGGACTTCCTTCTTACCGATCGGCAGGCGCTCGGCGTACCGCGAGCCGTGGAAAGTCACCGGGATCTGGCGATCTCGGATCCGGCCAGAGGCACCGCGGCCCAAACGCCACTCTTCCACCACCACGCCGCGCTCCTTGTCGATCTCCTCGCCCTCGAAACTGATCTGATGGGCCCAGTCCTCGAGGATCTGGAAGCCGGTCTCGAGAATCTCGGCGTCGTCGGTTGGAACCTCGAGCATGTAGACGGTCTCGTCGAAGCTCGTGAACGCGTTGACGTCGGCGCCGAACCGCATGCCGATTCGCTCGAGATAGTCCACCAATTGCTGCTTGGCGAAGTTCCGCGTTCCGTTGAACGCCATGTGCTCGACGAAGTGCGCCAGCCCGCGTTGGTCTTCGTCCTCGACAGTCGAGCCGGCGTTGACGATAAGGCGAAGCGAGGCCCGGTTCTCGGGCTTCGGGTTGGCGCGGATGTAGTAGGTCAGGCCGTTATCGAGCGCGCCGATCGTGACTTCGGGATCGATCGGGATCGGCGATTCGAGCGCGAATGGCGCGGGCTCGATCGACGGCGCCAGGGCCGGAGAGTCATTCGGGACGGTAGCGCGGCATCCAGTGAAACTGGCCAGCAGGACGAGACAGAGAAACGCCCAGGGCGGGCGGAAACGGCGTCGCATCCGCGCATCTTAGTGGACTGGCTTGCTTAGTCTGGGTCGCGCTGGCGGTCGCTTTCGATCGCTGACCGAGAGCAGGATCAGAAGGACCGAAACGAGTAGAGCCGCGACGGCGCTCCAGCGTTCGGGTCTCGCGTCGATCGTGAGCTCCACGCGATGGTCGCCCGCGGGCACCTGGACGCCCAGGAAGGTGAGATCGACCGGAAAGACCGGCAGCGACTGGTCGCCCAGGTGCGCCCGCCAGAAGGGCTGAAACGCGCGCCGGACGACCGCGATGCCGCCACCGCTCGACACCTCGAGAGTCACGTGATCGGGCGCATGCTCGATCGCGGTGACGCGGCCGCCGGCGGCGTGGTCGAGCGCGAACGGCACGGCGACCCCGTCGGCGGGTTGGCTGCGATCGGCGACTAGCTCGAACGCCTGGCGAGGGCTGGAGGCGATCTCGACTCGTCGGGGCCACCAGGCCAGGGCCGGAGACTGCTCCAGGCGGTAGAGCCGTGTCACGACTCCGCCGACGTCGATCGCGGCTCGGGGCTCGAGGCCCAGCTGGTCGGGAAGCGAGCGGTCGATCGCTATGGCCTCGACGCCCAGCTGCCGACTCCAGGCGAGCCGCTCCGGCCAAGTTCCCTGAGACGTCCAGAACAGCGCGAAATGAAAGAAGACGTGGTGCAGTCCTTCGACGTCCGGCGCCGCCGGATACGTGAGCCCGTGGAGTACTCCCGGCCCTTGACCCAGGGCCACGGCGTTGGCTCGGGCGAGCGCGAAGGGCTCACTCCCTGCCGTGTGAGCGGCATCCTGCCAGGGCGGGTAGAGAAGGCCCACCGGAATCACGCTGCGTGAGCCTTCCAGTCGTTCGGCCAGACCTCGCGGCTCTCGGTAGAAGGAGGTGTCTTCGGTGAGCCAGAGAGGGTGAAGCTGGACGAGGGAGGCCAGTTGCAGCGCGAGAAGCCAGGCGGTCTTCCTGCGCGCCAGCGCCCAGGCCATGAGAGCCAGGACGAGCAGAGCGACGGCGATCTGCTGGGCAAGCTGTGTGCGGGCGGCGGTCGCCGGCGCTCGGACCACGAAGGCCGCCACCAAGGTCGCCGAGAGGACGCCCGCGAGAAGCCACCACGTCTTTCGATCGACGTCGCCTTGCCTTGCACGGTCATAGCCCATGGCGGCGAGAAGCGGAAGCGAGAGCGCCAGCCAGAAGATCGCCTTTTCGGGGTAGCGGAAAAGACCGAACGTCGCGCTCTTGAGAAGCGGCGCCAGCGGCCCTCCGACCCAGGCAAGAAGCAGGCCCGAGAGGGCCAGCCCCGCGCAGGGGCGGAACGCAGCGGCACAGCTGGCGGGCTTCGCCTGTACGGGGCGCGCGTTCAGCGCCATCGCCAGCGCCACCAGACCGAAGAAGATCGACAGGATGTACGGCATGCGGGTCAGGGTGACGCCGGCGAGGCCGGTCGAGCCGATGAGCGGGTCTCCGAAGGGGAACGGCACCAGAAGCTCGAAGAACCGCTCCGGGCTGAGGGCGTAGGCTCCGACCTGACCGGCGGGGACGCCGTGACTCGCCCGGAAGCTGTACGGGAGGACGCGGGCGAAGGCGACCAGCTGCGGCAAGGCGACGAGAGCGCCGGCGCCTCCGACGGCGAACGTGCGGCCGACGCCGTGACGCATCCCCGCGCGCCAGATCGCCACGACCAGGACCGGAAGCATTCCGAGCGCAGCGAGAACCACCTCGCCGCCGAGAAGCGCCAGGCCGCAAGCGATCGCGCCGACGCCGAGTCCGCGCCGGCCTCCGCGGAGGGCGCCCCAGACCACGAGCGGCCACCAGGCAACGACCACGGTCGTGGTGTAGAAGGTCAGGTTCGAGAGCATCCAGCCCGAACCGGCGTAGCCGAGCGCTGCGAGGCAGGCGGCGGCTCGACTCGAACCGAGCTCTCGGGCGAGCGCGGCCATGGTCAGAGCGGCGAGGAGCCAGTGGAGGGCAAAGTGAGCGCCCCAGGCGGACCAGAACGGAAGCAGGAGGTAGAGCAGATTCCCGGGGTAGAACGCCGAGGCGTTGGGATTGCCGCGAAACGGCTGTCCCAGGCCCCACGTGGTGTTGACCGCCGGTACTCGTCCGGCCGCGAGCTGCTCGGCTCCGTAGGCCTTGAGCGGCAGGAAGAGATTGAAGTTGTCGCGTAGAAAAAGCGCGCTCCGGCCGGTCACGAGCGGCCACGACAGGGCGAGCCAGACAAAAACGGCGGCCGCGCCGGTTATCCGGATCGCGCCACCCTCGGTCCTCGGATCGAGCAAAGCCAAAGCAGGATACTCGAAACGGGAGAGAAGCCCGCGCTCAGTCGGCGCGAGATCGCCGCGCGACGACCACGAGGTCCGGGGAGTCTTCGGCGGCGTAGGGGCCGCCAACCATGTCGCCATGGACCGAGTCGATCTCGAACCCCGCTCGTTCCAGCACCGCGCTGAGCTCGGTTCGTCGCCAGGCGCGCAGGCGCACCTCCTTGGCCGCCTCGAGCTCGATGGGCGGCTCCTGATCGGGCCGCACAGCGAGTGTCAAGGGATAGAACCGTACGTGCCGCTCGCCGTCTCTCGTCATCAGCCGGACGAAGGCGATCTCGGCGCCCGCCGTGTCCGGGTCGTCGCGAAAGTTGATCGGTAGAGAGCGGATCTTGCGAGTAAAGACGCGCTCGTAGTTGATCAGCTGAACGACGAACCGACCGCCGGGGAGTAAACGGGTGGCGAGAACCTCGAGCGACGTCGCCAGGTCATGGTCTTCGAGATGGGGCAGCACGTTTCCGAGGCAGAGGGCCGCGCCGAAGCGCTCGTCGGTGAGCCGGGGAAGCTCGGCGACGTCTCCGAGAAGAAACTCCGGACCCAGCTCGCCGAACTCGCGTTGGTAGCTCTCGGCTTCGTCGATCTGCGCTTCGGACCGGTCGATTCCGACCGCTCGGAAACCCCGCGAGGCGAGATGCCGGGTGTGCTCGCCAGTGCCGCAACCGACGTCGAGCACGTTCGCCGCCGGCGCCGAAGCCAGCGTGGTTGCGAGAAACGGCCACTCGCGCTCGATCCGTGCCGGCCAGGCGATCAGACGGCGGTAGTTGAGCCGGCTGTAGGGGCTGTCCGGGTCGGGCATGGTGAGAGGATACCGTCGAAGCCACCGCCGTCAGATCTCAAGGCACGGAAAGGTCGGGCCCGCCCGAAAGCCACGCCCGGTACGCCTCGAGGTGGGCGAGATCCTTCGGGCGGCGGGAGAGCTTCTTGTAGCCGAGCACGTGCTCGAGTTGCGCAAAGGGTAGGCCGTCGATGATCTCGGCGGTATCGATGAGAAGGTCTGGGTCCACTTCGCCGATCGCCCACGATCGCCCGAAGGTGAGCCGATCTTGGTCGAAGCTCACGAGCTCGACGCTCCACGGCGCGACTTTCTTGGGTGGAGCCAGGGCGCAGACAGCGTCCCAAGCAGCTTTTCGGCAGACGACATCGAGGTCGCCGCTCGCCTCGATGATGCCGCGAACGACCAGCGGTCCGCTGCCGAACACGACGTAGTCGCCGGCAGGCAGGTGGAGAGCGCGCAGGCGTGAGAAGAGCTTGCCGACTTGCCGTTGCTGCGATGCTCGAATCAAAGGAACCGCGCCTCGAGGCGCCAGTTTACCGGCTGCGCGAAGAGCCCGAGTCGGTCGGCGGCGACCAGCTCGGCTCCACGCGTTCCGGTCGTGTCCGCCCTAGGCGCTGCGTCGACGCGCGTGGCGCGGTCGGCGGCGCCTCGGACGGGCGGGCGAAGAGAGCTCGGTCTTCGGTCGGGACTGGCTCGCAGCTCGGGTCTCCGGGAACGGGATGCTGTCGAGTCCATCCACCTTCCGGCGAGGAATCGGCGCTCCGAGCCGGCGCTCGACTTGAACCACCAAACCTCGATCCTCGGCGGTGACGAACGTGTACGCCTTGCCCTGGCGCTCGGACCGGCCGGTGCGCCCGATCCGGTGAGTGTAGGCGTCGGTGGTGTTGGGCATGTCGAAGTTGACGACATGAGAGACTTGCTGCACGTCAATTCCGCGGGCGGCGATATCGGTGGCCACGAGCACGTCGAAACGACGCTTGCGAAACCCGTCCATGGCTCGTTCGCGCTGTCCCTGGGACATGTTGCCCTGGAGAGCCACGGCTCGGTGACCTGAGCGGTCGAGTTGCTGCGCGATGCGCCGGGCGCGATGCTTGGTGCGGGTGAAGACGATCGCCGAGGAAAGGGCGTCCTCGGCCAGAATGCGCTGGAGCAGGGCCAGCTTGCCGTTGCTCTCGACGGGGTAGAGCGCGTGCTCGATGGTCGCGAGAGGCTGGCTACTCGCGACGTCGACGACGTGCGGATTCCTGAGAATCTTGTCGGCCAGACCGCGGATCTCCGCGGGCATGGTGGCCGAGAACAGAAGGTTCTGCCGCTCGCCGGGCAGCTTGGCGAGGATGCGGCGGATGTCCGGCAAGAAGCCCATGTCGAACATGTGGTCGGCCTCGTCGAGGATCAAAGTCTCGATCCGATCTAGGCTCAGGATGCCCTGCTGGATCAAATCGAGGAGTCGTCCGGGGCAGGCGACGACGATCTCCGGCCGCGCGGCCAGGGCCTTGCGTTGGCGATGGACCGAGACGCCGCCGAAGATCGTGGCGACCTTGATTCGTGTGAACCGGGCCAGGGTGCGGATCTCTTCACTGACCTGGGCGGCCAACTCGCGCGTTGGCGCCAAAACCAGCACCCGAGGGCCGAGCTTGGTCTCCGCAAGGGTCCGCTCGAGCACCGGCAGAGCGAAGGCAGCGGTCTTTCCGGTACCCGTCTGGGCCAGGCCGAGAATGTCGCGGCCCACGAGTGCAGCCGGGATTGTCTCGAGCTGGATCGGTCGGGGCTCGGCAAAGCCGGCCGCTGCGATCCCACGGTGGAGCGCGGGGTCGAGGTTGAAATCGGAGAATCCGGTGGCGGATTCGTAGTTGGAGTTCGACATATAGAGTTCTTTCTTCGGCGGTCAGGGTCGTCGCTCGGACGACAATCAGCCGCCGTGGTCCTTCCCGCACAACAGCGGCGGGTCGGGGGCAGTTCTGGGCGGCGCGATCGGGATCCTGTTGTGCGCCGAGTGCCGAGACGCCTCGGCAAATCGCACTATAGGACACAACGGGCCGGAGGTCCACCTTCGGCTCGGCGCATCCCGGATGCGCGGGCTCCGCGCGGGTGGCGGCGAGCTAGCCGATGTCGGAAGCGTTCGCGGGCACCAAGCCCCGGTTCGGAGCACCGTGAACGGCGTGCTCGCGGCGTTCGCCCTGGTAATAGTCGCGCACGACAAACCGGCCGCCTGGTCCTCGGGTAATCGTCAGGTAGTGGTTGTTCACGCTCATGGCGTGCCCGCCCGGGTCGTCGAGCGGATTCGCCCAACCCCGTATACGGATCTGGAAGATCCCCACGAACCGCCCCTGGGGTCTTTCCGATTCGTAGAAATGGAGCTTCTCGCGGAAGGAGAGCTCGTAGGGCTGTCGATCCAACGGGTTGAAGGCATGGATGAATCGGCCGGTTCGGCGCAAGAGTCGCCTCTTCCCGTCGGCATCGAGGGACTCGAGGGGCTCGGTCCCAAAGTCGAGCATGGCAGCCGAGTCGACGCCCGCGCGCTCGAGACGAGCTCGCACCGGCGGCACCCGCATCTCGCGGGCAAGCGACTCGAGGTCCGAGGCAAAGTAGTGCTTGACGAGTCGCGGGTAGATCTCGAGATTCTCGAGGTAGTGGCGTCGCGCCGATTCGGCGCGCTCGGTCAAGTGTGGGTAGAACCTCAGGGACTTACCGTCGGCGTAGACCAGACCGCCTGAATCGAAGCCGCGGAACGTGGCGAAGAGACTCTCGAGCCGAGCGATGGTCTCGGGGTTGTAGATCAGGCGGCTGAGGTCTGCCTCGCGGAAGTGACTGCGAGAGAAGAACCTCGCGACGGCCGCGAAGGAGACATCGTGACGGATCTCGACCGCGGCCATGCCGAGGCTGCAAAAGATGATCGTGCACGCGACCGAGGTGACCACGGCGCGCGTGTACCGGGCGTGCAGACGATCCCTCAGGTTGCGCAGCAGCGATCGAAGGCCGCGCCGCCGCTCAGTCGACTGGTTCGTAATGGAGACCGGCACTCTGGCGAGTGTTGCTGCAAACCGTCAGCTTTGCGTCAAGGACGAGTCGAGTTATCGAGGATCGCGCATGAGTTCGGAGCGCCCGGATGTTTGACACGCGCCGACTACCCGAGTAGTTTTGTGTGATGACGACTACGGTAGTAGACAAATGTGCCCACTTGACCGCACTCGCAATTCTGCTGATCGGTGTGCTCTTCCTTGGCGCGAAGCCCACCGCGGCCTCCGATTCGGCCTTGGCGATCGGCAGCGAAATGACCGCTGTGGAGTGGCTCGAAGACCTCGACCACCTTGTGACGACTCTCGAGACGGTCCATCCCGACCCCTACGCGCGGGTCGGTCGAGAGGTTCTTCTCGGCGAGGCTAGGGCTCTGAGAACCGCGGTTCCGAGCCTCGATTCGACCGAGATCGCCGTCCGGGTGATGCAACTCGTTGCCCGAATCGGAGACGGTCACAGCTCGGTCGACCCGGTCGGTGTCCCGTCGTTCGAGCGCTGGTACCCGGTGCGCTTCTTTCGATTTTCCGACGGCATCTTCATCACCGCGATCGATCGTCCTTTCGCTCGATTCGTCGGCGCCGAGGTCCTCCAGGTCGGCGGCCTACCCGCCGAGCGGGCGTGGGACTTGTCGGCGACCCTTCTCGGCGCCGACAACCGGTTCGGCGCGCTCGAGCGTGCGCCCCTTTACCTTTCGAACGCGGGGGCGTTGCGAGCCCTGGGGGTGACCGAAGGAGGAAACGAGCTGGTGCTTCTGGTGCGGCGGCCGGGTAGGGATGCCGAGCGGCTGGTTCTTCCGGCAATCGAAGCCGGCTTCGATCTCTCGTTTCAGTTCTGGGGCGAGATCTGGGGGCCGGCTTCCGAGCAGGCTGACTACGTCACAGCTCCCGACGGCCGTTCGTCGGACGATCACTACAACGAGTCCTCGGCTCTCCCACTCCATCTGCGCTACCGATCCGCTTTCTGGTTTACCTACGACCGGACATCCAAGCTCTTTTACGTCCAGATCAACTACATGGGCGACAGCGGCCGCCGCAAGCAGACCTTCGTGGAATTCAGCCGAGCGGCCTGGAAGGCGGTCGACGGTGCGCCGATCGATCACATGGTGATCGATCTACGCTACAACATCGGCGGCGACGGCAGTCTGGTCAACGACTTGGTCCACGAGGTGATCAAGCGCGACCGCATCAATCGCAAGGGCCGCCTGTTCGTGGTGGTCGGTCGTGCGACGTTCTCGGCCGGCGTCATGCTGGCTCATGCTCTGGACGAGCACACCGAGGCGACCTTCGTCGGGGAACCGCCGGGCGCCTACTACAAGAGCTACGGCGACAACACCAGCTTCACCTTGCCCCACAGCGGTCTCGTTGTATGGGTTTCGACGATTTATCATCAGCTCTCGAGCTATGTCGGTGAGACCCGGGAAATGCCCATCGAGCTACCGGCGCAGTTCAGCTCTTTGGACTACTTCGGCGGTCGGGATCCGGCGCTCGCCGCGATTCGCGCGAGCTTCGAAGAGCCGCCGCTTGCGGTCGTCTTTCGCGAGCGCGGCGGCGCGGCGGGCGTCGCCGAGTACGAGAAGCGTGCCGAAGCCTACGGTGGGGTGGACTGGTGGGCGCCGTTCACGCTCGGGGAGCTGGACCATCTGGGCGACGAGTTTCGCGACTCCGAGCGCTGGGACGACGCGATTGCCGCCTACACCCTGAACGCGCGGCGACATCCGAACCATTGGCGAGTCTGGTACAGCCTGGCGGATCTCTACCGGCTCAAGGGCGAGCGGCTCAAGGCGATCGAGAATTACCGCAAGGCGCTCGAGGTCGATCCCTTCAACAATCAGGCTCCAGATCAGCGCGCACGGCTCGAAGAACTCGCGACGCCGGGAGACTAGTTCTCGGCTTCCGCTCGGGTCAGGCGGAAGGCCATCTCGCCGGCCGCCTCGCCGCTCGCCTGCGCGAACCAGATGCTGTCGAGGCCGCCGTCTTCGAGGATGCGGATGCGAGCCGAATGGATGTGCTCGTCCACGGCCGGGTCGAGGTTGGTCCCGCCGTCGAATGCGAACACCAGGTCGCCGGCAGAGCTCGCCTCCCGGTCGAGTCGCATGCGCGGCTGGTTTCCGCCGGCGCAGTAGTGCGTGAGAAGCAGGTCTTCGCCGTCGAGGTGGTACATGTTGATCATCTCGTGGTCCGAACCGGGAGCCATGGTCTCCATCACCACAGTGCCTCCCGCCGAGACCTCGAACTCGTGGACGGCGTGCGGCTTGGCCCGGGCTTCCGCCTCGGCCTCCTCGCCCTTGCCCTCAGGGGTACCGGTCCAGGTGCCCTCGAGTGATTTGAGCTGGTCGAACACCGACGCGGCGTCGACACCGGCCCATGCCGGCACGCCGGTCGTGGCGGCGACGGCAAGAGTCAACATTACGATCGAGAGTCTCTTCATGGGCTCCTCCTCGGTGTGTATCTGGCGAAAACCGAATCATACCACCGCCCTGTGCGGATCGCTTTGCTAGACTGCGCTCCAGAATCAATGAACATCAGCGTTTTCGCGGTGCAGGGAGGAAGGGGGACATGCTAGGCCCGCTGGAGAAACTCTGGCGAGAATCCATGGTTCTCTACCTGCGGACGGGCGTCACCGTGCTCGAAACCGCCGCCGACGGCCTGAAGAGCGTCGAAGCGCTGATCGAAGGCAGGAGCCTTCCGCCCGGCATCGACTCCGACCGGCCGCTCGACCCTACGACGCCGGAGGCCATGGCATTCCTCGCCGGCCTCCAGGGGAACATCCTCAAGGGACACGGGCGTGATCACGCCATGCATCTTCTGGTCTGCTTCGGCCGACCTCGCGACGAGGCGGCCCACGCCGCGGCGGTGCCCAGGATCAGAGCCTGGATCGGGCGGATGACCGACACTCGGGTTACCTCGGCGGCGGCCCAGTGGCAGGACAGGGCCCGGGAGACGACCCTGACGACGTTGATGCTTAGCAGCCGGGGCTACGAGTTTCTGGGTGAGAAGAGACCTAGAGACGGAGCCTTCAGAGAAGGCATGCAGGAGCGCGGCCGCCGGCTCGGGGATGCTCCGGTCGGAGCCTGGGAGCCCAGGTATCAGCGCGACGCCGCGGAGATTCACGCTCTGGTCATCGTTGCCGCGCGTGATCCCGAGACTCTGGACTCCATCAAGGAGCCCATCGATCGCGAGCTCGCCGCGGCCGGCGGTTCGATCCTGGTCGACGAGCGCGGTCGGCAGGAGCGCGACAGCTCTCCCAAGCGCCGGGCAATCGAGCACTTCGGGTACGCCGACGGTGTCAGTCAGCCGCAGTTCGTTCATGACGCAGCTCCCGCCGCCCGACACTACGACCAGCGGGCTCCGTTGAATCTGGTTCTGGAACCGGATCGGCACGCTCGGGGCGGATTCGGCAGCTATCTCGTCTATCGCAAGCTCGAGCAGAACGTGAAGTCGTTTGAAGCGGCGGTCGAGAAGGTGGCGCGCGAGCTCGGGCAGGAGCCGGAGCTGGTTGGCGCGATGGCTATCGGCCGGTTCAAGAACGGAACCCCGGTGGCGACGCAGGCGGGGCCGAAGCCGGGCTACGATCCGCGCCGCGATGAGGACTTCGACTACGACCGGGATCCCGACGGCAGCAAGTGCCCTCTACACGCGCATGTCCGAAAGGTCAATCCGCGCGGCTCGCTCGGCTTCCTGGTCAACATCCTCGCCCGCGAGCAGCGGCGCCGGATCGCTCGCCGCGGGATAACCTATACCGACGAGGACAACGGCACGGTCGGCCTGCTTTTCATGTGCTTCCAGAACGATATTCGAGATCAGTTCGAGTTCATTCAGCGTTCGTGGGCCAACAACCCCGAGTTCAGCGAGCAGGGCACCGGCCTGGATCCGATCGTCGGGCAGGCCGGCGGCGCCGCGGGACCCGACGACTCACCGAACTGGCCGACCGGCCACGGCTCGAGCGGCCGCAAGCGAATACGGTTCGATGAGCACGTGAGGCTCCTGGGCGGCGAGTATTTTTTCGCGCCCAGTATCGCCGGTCTGCACGCGCTGGCGGGAGGCGGCTAGCCCAGGCATGATCGCGAGGCTCTGGTTCGGCAGCACGCGTCCGGAAGACGCCGAGTCCTACGTCGAGTACCTGGAACGGACGGGGGTTCGCGCGCACCGCTCGACCCCGGGCAACCGAGGATCGCTCGTTCTGCGCCGAATCCGAGACGATCGGGCGGAGTTCCTGGTGCTCTCCTTCTGGGAGTCGGATGAGGCGATCAGGGGATTCGCCGGCGAAGACATCGGCCAGGCGATCTACTTTCCGGAAGACGAACGCTTCCTCGTCGAGCGCCGTGATGCCATCGACCATTTCCAGGTCGTCGGCGGCGAGACCGACCTCGACGTCGAGCCCCCCGCCGAATAGTGCCGCCTAGGTCTCGCCTCGCCGCCAGAAAGTGGGTGCGTCCTTGTACTTCATGCCCTTCGGATACTCGTTGCCGTCGGTGTCGAGGCGCATGGTGATGTTGAACTTGTTGCCCCAGTTGAAGATGCTGGTCGCGAAAGCGAGCTCGACTATCTCGTCGTCCGAGAACTCCTCCTTGAGGCTCTGCCAGAACTCATCGGTGACCGAATGTGGGTCCATGGCCATGCGCTCGGCCAGCTCGACGGCGATCGCCTCACGACTCGAGAGAGTCGAATAGTCGCCGGAGAGGATCGCTTCTTCCTTGGGCTCCACGTCGCTGCGCACGGCAGCGGTGCGAACGGTGCTTCAGTAATGGCAGTCGTTCATCTGGCCGGTCTTGACCCGCATCATCTCGAAGATGTGCGGCTCGACTCGGCCGCCGCCGAAAAACGAGCCGAAGACCGGGACGATGCTCTTCAAGAGATCCGGCACCCTTGCGATGACCCCGAACATCTCGGTGTCATGCCACCAGCCTTCCTCGCCGTCAACGAGAAGCTGCTTGAGATCGGCATCGTCGGTGTCGTCTTTGGTGATCGGCTGGATTCGTGAGGGCATGGCGTTCCTCCAAAGGTGATTCGAAAGAGGCGATCCTATCGCGGGCGGCCGAGGCCGACCGAAGCCCGTGCGACGACGGGTTGCGTCTTCGAGAGTCGGCAGTGCATAGTGGCTCTGCGTCTCCGGGCGCCGAGCGCCATGATCGACGATCTCACCCACCCGGACCTCGCCGGCGAAGCCGGCTGGGAATCGATCGAGCGCTTCAACGAGGCTCGGACGGCCGAGTCCTACGTCTCGGGCGAAAGCGACGGTCGCCGCCTCCTGGTGCGCTACTTCAGGCCGATCGGAGCCGAAGTTTTGAAGGCCCGGGTGCGGTTCGGACCAGGGTCCCAGGGCCCTCCCGGGCACGTTCACGGCGGAGCGCTGGCGGCGCTGCTCGACGAGGCGATGGGCTTTAGCGCCTGGATCGCAGGCCACCGAGTCGTGGCGGCCCATATTGAAGTCGATTTTCTGGCGCTGGTGCCGCTCGGAGCGGTGGGAACGCTCGACGCGCGGATCGAGGGGGTGAACGGGCGCAAGGTTCACGTCCGCGCCCGGTTGGATCTTCCGGACGGGTCCGTGGCGGCGCGTTCGACGGGCCTGTTTCTCGAGCTCCGACCCGAGCAACTCGAGCGGCTCGCCGAGCTGGCGACCGGCGCCGGGATGGACCCGGAAGCGTTCGGTTAGCGGGCTCCGGCGCCGAGCGGCACTTTGTAAGGCTCGGAGCAGAGTCTTGGGTGAGAACCACCTCACAGTGGGCGTCTTGGATCGCTTGTAGGTTGGGTCGATGCACGAGTCCGGACAGCTGACGCAGATAGTCGAGGCGGTGGTGACTCTGGAGGCGCCGACACCGGTGCCCTTCGCCACGGCCTTCCGGCGATTCCGGGAACCCGGCTATCGGCGCTTCGTCGGCCTCTGGCTGCTCTCTTTGCTGGTCGTCGTTCCGAGTGGCCTGCTGACGACTCTGCGCGGTTGGACCGGCATTCCGGTCCACATCGGCGGGGCCGAGGTCTACCTCACGGTGTATTTGCCCCTGCTGTTTTGCGTTCCGATGGTGCTGTGGTTCGGCTACTGGTGGGGAGCCGTGCCGGCCTATCTTTCGACGTTCGTCCTGGCGCTTCTCAGCGGCATGCCTCTCGAGAGAACCCTGCTGTTCGCCCTGGCGAACCCGATCGGGCTGGCGGCTCTGATTCTCGCCTTTCGGGCATTGCCGATGCGTACCGATCTGCGATCCATCCCGGCCGCGCTCTACTTCGTGATGGTTGCGTTCATCGCCTCGATCGTGGGTTCGGCAGGCTCTTTCGTCTGGGCCTACACCGAGGAAGTCGGCCTCAACCAGCTCTATCCGGTTTGGCAGGGGTGGTGGCTGGGCGGGTTCGTCCAGGCAGTGGTGCTGTGCATGCCGCTGCTGATAGCGGCCGGTCCGACGGTCGAACGCTGGAAACGCGGGCTCGGTGTGCATACAGTCGGCAACGGCAGCTGGAACCGGGGAACGGTGATGCTCGGCGCATCGACGGTGATCGCCTCGATTGTCGCGTTCGTGGTCGTCGTGCGCAGGTTTTCCTTCGCAGCTCTCGAGAAGGTGTTGGAGGGGCGGCCCGAAGCTGTCGGACTGCGCGTGGACCTCGAGAACGTCATGCAAGGCCTCAGCTTGCCGCAGTGGACGCTCATGACTCTCCTGGTCGTGACGCTTTTCTTCGGATTCCGAATCGGCTTCTCGTGGAGCACGCAGTACAAGGCGCTCGCCGCCGAGCTCGAGGCGACGAATCAGAAACTCAAGCTCACCGCGATCACCGACCCACTGACCGGCGCCTACAACCGGGGACACCTGCTCGAGGTGCTGCCGCGCGAAGTAAGCGCCAGCCTCAGGCACGGTCTCCCGCTGGCCTGCCTGATGCTCGACTTAGATCATTTCAAGCACATCAACGATCGATTCGGGCACCTCGCCGGCGACGACGTGCTCGTGAGCGTGGCGGAGCTCATCGCCGGCCGGTTGCGAGAGGAAGACGTTCTGGCGCGCTTCGGCGGCGAAGAGTTCGTGGTGCTCATGCCTCAAGCCGAGGTCGCGGGTGCCCGCGTCCTGGCCGAGGATATCCGGCGCATGATCGCCGAGCTGGAGTTCAGCTTCGGGAGCGAGGACGTGCGGGTAACTGTGAGCATCGGCATTGCGGAACTGGCGGATGTCGAGGAGCCTGACGCGGGGCGCGGCCTGCTGGCGTTGGCGGACACGGCTCTCTATCGAGCCAAGCGACACGGCCGCGATCGTCTGGAAGTGGCCGGCAGCGAGCGGCCGGAAGCGGTTTCGGCTTAGCCGCGGCAGGCGCTCGCTCCCGACAGGAGCGGGAGCATTGGCTGTCGCCGCAGGGCCCCGAAGCTACAGCTATCGAGGTTCTGAGCGCACCGCGGCGAAAAACCCGCCGCTTGCGTAGCGGCCGCCGCGGATGCGAATCAAGACATGATTAGTGCCCGGGTCCAGAGCCAGGGAGGTGTACGGTGACGGTGGATGATCCGGGTTCAGGCCGAAGTCGTGCCAGGCGAACTGATCGGCGCGGCTGTAGCCCTCGAAACGGCCGTTTCGCCAGACGGCCATCTCGTCGATGGTGCTGAACTCGAGCTTGGCGGAGGCGTTCTCGGCCACCTCGATCGTCGTATGGAAGTAGGCGACGGTGCGGTCGCCTAGAAAATCCACCACTCGACCGGTGACAACCGCGCCGCGCGGATCGGTGGCGAATGTACGCCACCGATGCTCGACGCCGTTTTCGACGGCACTGGCGACCAGGGGCGAGGCGCGCCGCTCGAGCTCGCCGTGGGTTCCCCGGAGTGGACCCAAGACCTGCCAGTCGCGCACCATCCTCTCCGGGCGGTGCTCGATCCCTGCGGGAAGCATCGGGCCGCGGTAGCTCAGCCCGTCGATGGCGGTCGCTCTGAGGTTGTCGATCCAAACTGGGCCGCCGACGACCCGCGGCTTGAAGCCCGCCAGTCCGGAGTCAAACTCGAAGTAGGGGAAAGTGACCTTGGGGGTCTTCATGTCGGCGACGTAAAGATGGCAAACGGCTCCTTCGACCTCGAAGGCGAAGCGTTGCCACTCTCCGATGACGATGGCGTCGTCACCGGTGAGCTCGACACGAAACTCCTCGTGGAGCATTCGGGCGGGGTTCCAGTCCCTGCGCGGGTTGATTCGGACATAGCTGCCGTTGCCCTTGATGTAGAGGCTGCCGAGGTCGATCCGACCGTCGTGGTCGTGCAGGTTGTAGATGAAACCCAGATAGCTGTGCTCGTCGGTGGGAAAGAGCACCTCGCCTTCGATGCGGTATGCGGGCCAGCTTTCCGAGCCCCGGATCAGCGCGAAGAGCGTCGAGTGTTCGGGGCGAAGACGGAGCACCTGCCCGTGAGTCTCGTCCCTCGAATCGATGATGGTGATGGCGTCCTCGGAGTTGATCTCCCAACCGGAGAGATCGCCTTCGAAGTCGTCCCCAAAAAGCGATCTTGGAGCCGTAGCTTGCGCACCGACCGCGACCGAGAAGAGAAGAGTCGCAACCGTCAGCCAAGCTGCCGGCGGCAAGCCGCTGGACTTCATGGTGACCCCTCGTTTCCCCGGCGGAGCATCTGGACCGCCGCGTCGCGGCGCTCGAGCGAGCCGGCCTTGCCCTGGTGGATCCCTCCCGAGCCGCCGCCTCTTCCTCCGAGAGTCTCGGCAATTCGCGCGCCGGTCTCGGCAGCGTCGAGCGGGCTCTCCGCGCCGGCCGCCACGAGGAAGAAGCTGCTCGCGTCTCGGGTGGCGGTCAGCAGAGCCGCTTTCGCCGGCGCTTGCTCGAGCAGCGATCGCGCCACCTGTTGTAGGAAGCCTCCGTCGACGTTCTTGTAGTGCGCGTCGACTACCGGATCGTCGCTCGCCGCAAGAGCCGTCGCTCGGGCGGCGGCCAAATCGAGCTCGAGGTGACGGATCCGGCGCCTTTGATTTGCTAGCTGCTCCAGTTTCAAGCCTGCAATCTCGGCCAGGCTCGCGTCGTCGCTGTCGAAAAGCTCGCGCAGCGCCGAGTTGCGCGCTTCGTGCGTGGCCAGCCGACGCCGCACCCGTCCACCCGCCACCCAACGCACTCGGGTCCCGCCGCGAAGCCGTTCGGTGTCGAGGATCTTGACGACTTCGATCTCGGCGGTGGTCCGCAGGTGCGTGCCGCCGCAGGTGTTGCGGTCGATTCCGTCGATCTCGACCAGCCGGATGTCTCCCGTGTGGCTCGCGGGAAGGCCGCGGCTGCGAACCTCGAGTCGGGCATACTCCTCTGACGTGACCCGGCGGGTCGAGACGGCTCGAGCGGCGACTACCTCGGCCATCGCGGCTCCTTCGAGCGCGTCGAGCTCGGTCCTCGGAAGCTCGGCGGCGTCGAGCTCGATGTCGCTGGTCTCGGCTCCGAGATGAAACGACCGAGTAGCCCAGCCGAACCGGTTGAGAGCGAGAGCGGACAGGAGGTGCTGCGCGGTGTGCTGCTGCATGAGGTCGAAGCGGCGTCCCCAGTCGAGGGTGAGGACCGCGCGTCCAGGCGCGCAGGAAACGCCAAGGTAGTGGCGAATCTCTCCGTCCACCCTCTGTACGTCCGTTATCGCGATCGCGCCGAGCTTGCCGTGATCCGCCGGCTGCCCGCCGCCCTCGGGGTAGAGGACCGTGTCATCGAGGACCGCAAAGGGCCGGCCCCGGTCGTCGCCGGCTCGGATGACTTCGACTTCCAGGGTCGTAAGGTACGGGTTTCTTTGGTACGCCGGCTCGCTGGCCGGGATCTCGCTCATTCCGAGCGTCGGTAACGAACCTCGCCGCCGAGGATCGTCGTATCGACTCGGGTCGCCAGGATCTCGTCGTCGGGAACCGTCATGATGTCTTGCGACAAGACGACGATGTCGGCGAGCTTGCCCGGTTCGATCGAGCCCTTGAGATCTTCTTCGAAGGCCGCATAGGCGCCGCTGAGGGTGTACGAGCGAAGCGCCTCGTCGCGGGTCATCCTCTGGTCGGGGTAGAAGAGCTCGCCGTTGTTCATCCGCCGCGACACGGTGGAATAGAAGCTCGCGATCGGATCGATGTCTTCGACCGGGACATCGGTGCCGTTGATGATCGTGACGCCGCTTTCGAGAAGTGAACGCCACACATAGGCGCCCTCGGCGGCCCGCCGGTCGCCGATGCGGTCGGGCACCCAGGGGCCATCCGAGGTGCAGTGGACGCCCTGCATCGAGGCGATGACGCCGAGCTCGGAAAAGCGAGGCACGTCTTCAGGGCTGAGATGCTGCGCGTGCTCGATCCGCCAACGCAGGTCGGCCGGATTGCCGCTGGCCTCGAAGACCCCCTGGTAGATGTCGAGGACGCTGCGGTTGGCGCGATCTCCGATCGCGTGGGTGTTGACCTGGAAGCCGTGTTTGATGGCGACCTCCGCGGTGCCGCGAATCTCGTCTTCGGGCTCGAGCACCAGACCACGGCTTTCGGGCATGTCGGTGTAGGGCTCGAGCAGCCAGGCGCCGTGGGCGCCGAGAGCGCCGTCGATCTGGCGCTTGATCGAGCGGACGGTGAGAAAGTCGTTGCCCTCGGCGACCATGCGGTAGCTTGGCAAGAGCTCGTCCATGACCTCGTTGCTCTCTCGGCGGACCATCACGTAGAGGCGGATCGGCAGCTCGCCGTCGGTTTCGAGGCGCCTGAAAAAGTCGATGTCTTCGAAGGGCGTGCCGGCGTCGTGGAAGCTGGTGACCCCCTTTGAGAGCGCGTCCTTACCGGCGAGCTCGACGAACCGGCGCGTTTCGGCCTCGACTTCTTGCTTATTTCTGGTCTCGAGCGCATGTGACAGCGCGCCGGCGACTAGGCGCTGCGCGGTTTCGCGCAAGAGGCCGGTGAGCTCTCCGGACGAATCGCGAACCAGCTCACCGCCGGCCGGGTTCTCGGAGTCGCGGGTCAGTCCCGCCAGCTGCATCGCCTTGGCGTTGGCGAACGCGGCGTGGCCGCTGGCGTGCCCCAGAAGCACCGGATTCTCGGGGCTCGCCGCGGAGAGCGAGTGATGGACGGGGTTGCCTTCGACCGCGGGCGACGGCGGCCGCTCCCACTTTTCCTGGTGCCAGCCGCGTCCGGCGATCCACTCTCCGGGCTCGGCACGTTCGGCGGCTTCGGCGACCATGGCGACAATCTCGTTCCACGCCTGCGCCTTGGTCAGATCCAGAATCGTCTTGGCATGTCCGAGGCTCAGGAAATGTCCGTGACCTTCGACGAAGCCCGGAATCGCGCGGCGGCCGGCGAGATCGAGGACTTCGGTCTTCGGCCCGATCCAGGCCTCGACGTCGTCGTCGCTCCCGACCGCGACGATCCATGGCCCGCGGATCGCGACCGCCTGGGCCTCGGGCTGAGCCTCGGCCACCGTCGCGACGACACCGTTACGCAACACTAGGTCGGCGATTTGGTCCGGCGCGCGAGACGGGTTGCAGCCGGCGGAACCGACCAGCAGGCCGGTTGCGAACGCTCCAACCAGTAGGTGATTCAGGGGGTTCTTCTTCATCGCCAGCGTCCTCCGTGGGGGAGAGTGTACTCCGGCGGTTCCCAAAGCCATGCAGTAGAGTCTCGACGCGAGTTGCGAGCCTCGATGCCACCCACCGATCCAAGAGCCGGCGAGGTCTTTCTGCGTGCTGTCCTCGAAGCGGATCTCCCGGTCTTCTACGAGCACCAACGCGACCCCGAAGCCAATCGTCAAGCGGCGTTTCCGGCCCGCGGCCGCGCGGCGTTCATGGAGCACTGGGGGAAGATCGTGGCGGACGAAGCGGTGGTCACGCGGACCATTCTTCGAGGCGAGAAAGTCGCAGGGAATGTCGTGTGCTTCGAGCAGTCCGGCCGGCGGCTGGTCGGTTACTGGCTCGGCCGGGAGTTCTGGGGCCGGGGCATCGCCACCGCGGCGCTGCTCGAGTTTCTTACCGAGGTCACGGAGCGACCGCTCCACGCCTACGTTGCCAGGCACAACCTCGGGTCGATCCGGGTACTCGAGAAGTGCGGATTCACGCTTTCGGCTGAACGATCTGAAGCGGTACCTGGCGCTGGTGGCGCCGCTGGCGCGGCTGCTGCCGCCGGAGACGAGCGCGTCGACGAGCTGCTGTATGAGCTCGTGAGCTAGAGATTCGCGTCGACCCTCGACCTCCGGCGCCGGCGAGCTGGGGATTGACAACAATTAGACGATTAGCTAAATTACGAAACATGAACAAGGTCTTCAAGGCCCTTTCCGACCCGACCCGGCGCAGGGTCCTTCAGCTCTTGCGCCGGCGGCCGATGGTCGCGGGCGAGCTGGCCGAGCACTTCGAGGTCTCGAAGCCCACCATGTCGGCGCATTTCGCGGTCCTGCGGGGAGCCGGCCTCGTCGAGACCGAGCGGAACGGGAAGACCATCATCTACCGGCTCAAGATGTCAGTGCTTGAAGACGCTCTCCTGGGATTCACCCAGGCGTTCGGACTAGAAATTCAGTCGAAGGAGGCGAGTATCGTCTCCGGCGACAGACACAGGAAGGAATCCGGATCATGATGACAATACGCAGTTCGCTCCTTCTGGCGGCCGCGATTCTGGCGATCGCCTTCAGCCTCAAGCTCGCGGTCGGCGCCGACCTGATCGAGCCCGGCGCCCAGAAGCGCGCCGTCGGCGTGGTCATGGGGATCGTGTTGGTGCTCTATTCCAATGCGGTCCCCAAGACCCTGGAGCCGCTTTCCGTCCAGCGTTGCGAGCCGTCGAAAAAGCAGGCCCTGCAGCGGTTTACCGGCTGGACTCTGGTGATCGCCGGCGTGGGCTATGCCCTCGCCTGGCTGTTCCTGCCCCTCGACCTGGCGAGGGTAGTCGCCATGACGACGGTGGCGATCGGCGTCTTCCTGGTGCTGGCGCGTCTGGGGTGGACGATCTTCCGCCGTCCCTCGCAGCCGACAGCGCACTCCTGACCGGCGCCTCCTGCTCTTGCAGATCTACCAGGCGCGGGGTTCACGCTGTCGAACTGCCGGCTTCGCGCGCGAGCTGGAAGCGCGTGCGGCCGATCTGGATCTCGTCGCCGAAGGTCAGCGTGGCCGCCCTCGTGGTGTCGCCGTTGACCCGCAGTTTGCCCTTGCCGAAGCAGCGCAGCTCGAACTCGCCGTCTTGAAACGAGAGCCGGGCGTGGACCGGCTGCACTCGAAAGCCGGCTACGCGGACATCGACGCCGTCACCCTTGCCGAAGATGGTGTCCTTGCGCAGACGCACGGTCTCCTCGGCGCCGATCAGGTACCCGAGTGATGGGGTGGCCTTCAACGGCATGAACATGGTCTCCATCACCTGAGGTTCGATCGGATACTCGTAGATCGAGAGCCGGAACTTGCCGATCTCCACCTCCTGGCCGGCGCTCAGGACGACGGAAGTCACCGGCTCGCCGTCGATGAACGTGCCGTTGGCGCTGCCCAGATCCTCCAGCACGAAGCCACCGCGCTGCCAGGTGATGCGAGCATGCTTGCGGCTGACCGCGAGATTGTCGATGTAGAGATCCACCGTGGGATCGCGTCCGATGATCATCTCCGGGCCAGCGTAGGGCCTTCGGCGCAGCTCCCGGCCATCAGGGTAGTGGACGCAGATATCCACGGGCGGCGCGGGCTGGCTCGACTGCGCCAGCTTGACCAGAGAGGTCCGCGCGTCGGGGTCCGGCTCGAGTTGCAGCTCGGTGAAGACCTCCACTCGGCACGGCTCCGTGTCGGGCGCGAAGGCGAATGCCAGGACCCGCTCCTCCAGGCTCCCCGCGCCGGGGTCGTCTTGCCGATCACCAAAGTAGAGCCGGGCGGGCTCGCCATCCTTCAGGAAGAGAAGCGTCCGGCTTCCCGAGCGCTCGAAGGCGATCGCGGCGTCTCGTCGCTCGCGAGCGAGCACGGCGAGAACGTGAGCCGGATCCACTAGCCGCGTCGAGCCCTGGAGCATCGGTCGTTTGCAGAAATGAACGGCGGTCAGCAAGACCAGCGGCGAATCGGTCTTGACCAGCGAGCACATCGCGCCCTCGAGCTGTCGGCTGCGGGTGACGAAATCGTAGAGCGGAACCTGGGTAAACAGGTGTCCCTCCTGCAGGCCGGCGAGGTAGGGCGCCGAGTGATGAATCAGGCATGTGAGCCGGGACTCGCGGGTCGTGATCTCGAAACGGCCCTCACCGCAGTCTCCCATCGCGAGCCGGTCATCGACGAGCGACAAGGCATCGTCCTGGAAGGGGACCGGGCGCAGGAGTGTTTGGCCAGGCGGAAATCGGACCGGCTCGTTCGAGGGGCTTCGGCTCATGATGTCGCTCACGTGCATCTCGCGGATGCTGATTCTAGAGGCTCTCGCCCGCAGGTCGAAACTCGGGTGTTACGATTCCGGTTTCGACCTTGCCAACGAGTCCGGTCAAAACGACCCTGGAGACCAAGGAAATGCGCTCATCGCTCAGCCTGTTCATCGTGATGGTTGTGCTGGTTACGGGCTGCGACGGCCCGTCGAGCGAATCGGGCAACGGCTCGACCGAGACCGAAGGCGACGGGGTCGCCGCGCGGGTCTCAGCGCTGGCCGATGACTACGTCGAGTCCTACTTCGACGCGTTTCCGTACCACGCGGTCTCCTATGGCGCCCCGGATCGGCACCCGACCCAACTGGGCGATCACAGCCTCGAGGCGCTGGCGCGGTGGCAGTCCCGGGAGGACAAATTCTTGGCCAAGCTCGAGGAGATCGACCTTGCGGAGATCGAGGGCCGGCCGGAGGCGATGACTTACAAGTTCTTGAGGCATCTGCTCGAGGCCTCGCGCGGGTTTCGGGCCTGCAGGATGGAGCTTTGGAACGTCAGCCCAACCTGGACCGGATGGCAGGGCGAGCTGCCGTTGATTGCCGGCCAGGTGCCGGTCGACACGCTGGAGGACCAGCGCAACGCGCTGGCTCGATTCTCCGGTATCGCCGAGTACCTGGAAACCGAGATCGCGAATCTCACTGAAGGCCTTCGTGTCGGCTACAGCGCGCCGGCGGGCAACGTCCGCGTGGTGATCGAGCAGATGGACGCGATGCTCGCCGCGCCGGTGAGCGCATCGCCTTTCGTTCAGATGGCAGTGGACGGCATGCCGGACTATCGGAGTCAACTCGAGTCGTTCGAGACGAGATCGATTCGCCCTGCGATTCAAAAGTACCGGAGCTTCCTCGCCGAGACCTACTTGCCGCGGGCGCGGGAGGAGGTCGGCGTGAGCGCCAATCCCGAGGGCGCGCAGTGCTACGCGGCGGCGGTCAAGTATCACGCCACCGTCGACATGACCGCCGAGGAAGTGCACCGGATCGGCTTGGAGCAGATGGAGATGATCCAGGCCGAGATGCGCGCGATCGGCGAACGCAGCTTCGGCGTCTCGGATCCGACCAACCTCCTGAACCTGGTCAAGACCGACCCCAAGTACCGATTCCGGAGCCGCGCGGAGCTCATCGCCTACGCCGAGAGCGCGGTCGAGCGCGGCCGGCAGGCCATGCCGCGGGCCTTCGGACGGGTTCCGAAAGCGCCGGTCATTGTCGAGCCTTACCCGTCGTTTCTCGAGAAATCCGCGCCGGGCGGTCAAGCGATCGCGCCGACACCTGACGGCAAACCCGGCAAGTACATGATCAATGCCTACAAGGCGACCGAGCAGAGCCGCGCTGGGCTCGAGTCGACCGCGTTTCACGAGGCCTATCCCGGCCATCACATGCAGGTCGCGGTCGCGCTCGAGCGCGAGGGCCTGCATCCGATCTCGCAGTACTTTTTTCTGTCGGGCTTCGGGGAGGGCTGGGCGCTCTACTCCGAACGTCTGTCGGAAGAGCTCGGGCTGTTCAGCGCCGACGTCGACCGGCTCGGCCTGCTTTCGAACGAGGCCCTGCGCGCGGCTCGGCTGGTGGTCGATTCCGGCATGCACGCGCTGGGCTGGTCTCGCCAGCAGGCGATCGACTACTTGCTGTCTCACACCACCGAGACCACCGCCCGGGGCACGGCGGAGATCGACCGCTACATAGCGGTTCCGGGCCAGGCGACGGCGTACATGCTCGGCAATCTCGAGATCAGGCGGCTGCGGCAGCTGGCCGAGAGCGAGCTCGGCGATCGCTTCGATCTGCGCGCTTTTCACGATCTGGTTCTCGAGGATGGAACCGTTCCTCTCTGGGTTTTGGCCGAGAAGGTCGAGCGTTGGCTCGCGGCAAAACGATCCTAGCCTCGGCGGAGCGATGACGCCTCGGCTGGCGGTCGTTACCTTTTGCCCGAGACCGGTGCGAAGGGGAGTCTGCGAATCTGCGAAAGCAAGACGGCGCCTGGTGGCTCGACCGTGACATCGACCTGCGCGACTACGTAACGCCGGCCTTCGACGAGGGCTTCAACAACAACCACTTTACCCGCCTCGGCGGGTCGCTCGTGTGGAACCGACTCGAGCACCACTGCCGGGTTTTCGAGGATCTTAGAGTGCGGGCGCGGCTCGAGTATTACCGTGGACTTCCGCGACCGAGCGTTGCTGAGCGGACGATTCGCGAGGTCTTCGCGGATCGGGGCAAGTATCCACAGCGGCGCCATTCGCTGGAGTCGCTCTGCGCCGGGCCGGTCTCCGAAGATGCCGGGCGGGGTCCGAGTTGGCCGGCGACTTCGCCCGCCTATTCGTCGTAGCCGTAGCCGTAGCCGCGGGCCGCTCGCACGCTGAGATTCGGCGCGCGGACCCCAACCTTGACCTTCTGGTAACCGCGTTCGCCCCGCGGGTGCGCCGAGCGGTAGCTCAGGAGGTAGTAAGCGACGTTTTCCTCGGCGATCTCGCGCATCGGCGTGACGAACGAAACGAAGTTGCGGAAATAGGTGCCACCGGTGTCGAAGGCCAGCGTGTTCAGGAAGCCGCTTTGCGCATGCCGGGTTCCCTGGACGGTCAGATCGATCGGGTAGACCGCGACGTTGTTGTCGTTGAGCGCGCGCTGGAGATCCCGATAGTAGCGGCGATCCGGTCTCGCGGTGCCGTCAGCCCCGTCGAGGGTTCCAAAGCCGATGCCGAAGTAGAGGAGGCTCTTTCGACCCACGATGTGGCCGGTCGCGTCCGCCAGAAGCTCCATTGCCGAGTAGATGCGACGCGTGCGGCGCCCGAGCTCGCGGCCCTCCGGGAGGTGCCGAAGCAGCGAAGGGGCGCTCGCTGCGGCAGGTTCCCGCGTCCAGCCGCTCTTGGACGGGTCGATCCCCCGTGAGGCGTCGGCGAGCGCCAGAAGCAGAGCTTCGCGGTCCTGGGTGAAGTCCTGAAAGATCTTGAGCTTCAGGCCGTAGCCGGCTATGGCCACCCAGTCCGAAGGCATCATGTCCTCTTCGATCCAGTCTCTGGCGTCCCGGGTCGCGTCGAGGTGCTGCCGGATCAGCCGGTTGTAGCGGTTTGCGATCGTCCGCGGATCATCGAAGAAGAATATGAAGTAGCGACTCGCGGGGATCTCGCCCGTCGTCGGTGTGCCGGACCCGAAGTCGCCGTAGCGCGTGGAGTAGAACTGCGCTCCGGTGATCTCCATCTCGCGACCATTCTCGGTGATGATGAAATCGGTCTTGTCGAGCCCTGCGATCAGGTTGCCGTCCCGATCGGAGACCACGACGTCGAGCAGAACCTCGGTGACGTCCATCCGCTCCTCGAACTGGGGAGCGTCCTGCGTCTGCGTCGCCTTCGACGCGTTCGGGCCGGCCACAGCGAGGAGCATTGCCCCCGCCAGAATGCGCCATGGCGCGATTTGAGTAGACTTCGTCATATGACCTCCAGAGATCGGTTCGAGGCCCAGCCTCCGGCCCGAGCCTACGCCATCGTGCTGGCGATCTTGACGCTTGCGTTCTTCGGCCGGGTCGCCGGCCAGTTCAGCGTTGCGTTTCTCGGGGTCGAGTGGCTGCCGCCGATGGAGGCCTGGGACTCGGGGCTGTTGCAGTACGCCGCTCTCCTCGTGGCGCAGATCGCGATCCTGACATTCCAGGCCGCGACGGTCCGTCATCTGTGGACCGGCTACGGCCGCTTCGCCGGCCGACGCCGACGCGTCGGAGCCGGCTTGAAGTGGTTCAGCGTCGTCTATTTCCTGGTGATGCTCGCGCGGTACGTGGTGACCGTCTGGGCTCCGGTGGAGCTGCCCTGGTCGCCGGCCACCATCCCGATCTACTTTCATTGGGTCCTGGCGCTCTGGGTCTACGTACTGTCGCGCTACTACCGAGGTCTGCCCCTGACCGGCGCGGGACGGTAGGCTGCGGTCATGGGATGGCTGGATACGCTGCCCTGGTCGGTGCTGGTGCTTCTTTGCCTGACCATCGGGCTGGCGCCTTATGCGCCGCCGCATCTTTTTGAGAAGCTTCAGATGCTGGCCCAAGGCCGGCTGGTCCGGCCGATCGACTGGTTCGACCTGCTGCTCCACGCGGCGCCCTGGCTGCTGTTGGTGCTCAAAGGCATCCGAGCACTTTCGAAAAGCTAGCGGCGGCGGAAGTGGCCGCGAGACGCTTCTTCCCAAGCGGTTTCAGTCCAGTCCGAGATCGAGCCAGACCAGGCGGTGATCGGAGGCCTCGTCGGCCCAGCCCGCTTCCTCGGGATTCTCCTCGGCGGTAGGCCAGAAGACGCCGCCGGCGAGGATCTCGAGGTCGCGGCTCGGCAGGATGTAGTCGATCCGCGCGCCGTCTCCGAAGACCGAAGTCGAGCGTTCCGGATAGGCGGGCGGGCCCGGTGTCCGGGGCAACTCGGCGTTGTGGACCAGGCCGCCCGAGCTCACCGCGAAGGGGCCGCTATCCTGGATTCGGGGATGGCGCAGCAGCTGGTCGATCGCGGCCATGCCGTCGTAGACCGAGGTGCGGAACGGTCCGTCGTCGCTTCGCTCCGGGTTCAGCGGCGCGGCATTGAGATCTCCGATGACGACGAATGGGCTCAGCGAGGCATAACCGCCCGTGCTGCCCCGATCGTCCACCAGCGCTTCGCCCGCGTCCAGGTACTCGACCCAGAGCTTGATCTCGTCGAAGTTGCGGCGGCCGTTCTTGTCCTCAGGACCGTCGAACCCCTGCGGGGTGGGGTGGCTGACGAAAAGATGCAGCAGGCCGCCGCCGACCTCGATCGGCAGGTCCCAGTGGGACTTGCTCGACAGCCGCAGGCCGTCTTCGACGTCCGGCGCGAAATGCCCTCGGGGCAGGTGGTTTCCTGGCAGCTCGAGCCACCGGAGCTTCTGGAACGTGCGGGCCTCGGCCGCTCGAATCGGAAAACGCGACAGCACCGCCATCGAGTACTCGCCCGGATAGGAACCGTAGCCCCAGGAATCGTTCCCGTGGGCGCGCTCACCGCGGTCCGTGTCGGTGGCGGCCCGGCCGTCGCCGTCGAGATCGAGACCCGAGAGGATGCCGGTGTTGTTCGCCGCGGCGTAGCTGTGGGGCAAGTCGAGGCCGTCGTCACCCCCGGCGAGATAGGCGTCGCGAAACCGGCGAGCGTTGAGGTCGAGATCCGAACTGTCGGCGCCGTAGTCATGGTCGATCTCGTTCAGGACCAGGATGTCGGGCCGGATTCGGCGAATGATCCGGGCGGCGGCGAGCGCCTGCGGGTGCCGGCCGCGACCCTCGACGTCCACGTCCAGGATCTTTTCGGTCCGCAGCTCGCGGATGTTGAAGAGGGCGATGCGCACCTTGCCGGCACTAGCGCCCGGTGCCTGCCCATAGGACGTCGACGTTTGAGAATCGCAAGCGGTTCCGGCGACTGCGGCGATCCAGACGGCGGCGAGACCGAGTCGGACTTTCATCGAGGAATTCTAGCGTGGAGAGTGAGCTCGGCTCGACGGTTCGCTAGAATGTCGGTGTTGATCGGATGACCGAAGGAGATCTCCTGTGAGAAACATCTTCGCCCTGTTGCTCGTTCTGGTTCTGCTGCCGCAGGCGGCGGTGGCCGTCATTACCTTCACCCAGCTCGACGACGATGTCTTTGTCGTGAGCCACCGAGTGAAGGTCATCGGACTGCGGGGCAAGGCGATGAAGCTCGTCTATACCAAGACCGCATCGCTGTGCGTCGCCGCGGGATTCAGCCACATGAAGATCCTCGAGCAAGAATCCGAGACCGGCCAGGCGGACGATTCGGCGAATGCCAGCATTCGGGCTCAGTTCTACTTCGAGGATGGAGACGAGAGAGTCGGCTGCGAGCGGAACTCGGACCCGGAGTACATTCAGCAGGCTGGCGCCAAGCTCGTCAAGATGGCGTACGAGCCGCCGAAGCCAGAGCCCGAGCGGGCCGTCGGATCCGCTGGCGCTGCGGCGGGCGAGACCGATCTGCGGGACGGCTCCTGCACCCTGGAGCAGGTGGCGGCCATGGCCCGGGCCGGGCTCACCGACGAGCAGATCCGCGCCGCCTGCCTCGAGTAGCGGGCTCGAAAGGCCCACCCGTTAGGGGGTTTCGGCGGCCTTGGAACCATCCTAGGGTTGGATCGAATCGTTCCGGCGTCGAGCGCCGGTGCGTCTGGGAGATTCGATCAATGTGTCGCTACGCTGCCTACCTGGGCTCGCCGCTTCTGCTCAGCGAGCTGATCTACAAGCCCGCCAACAGCCTGGTTCATCAGGCCACCGATGCCACCCTCAGTCCGACCCGGGTCAACGCGGACGGCTTCGGCGTCGGCTGGTACGCGCCCGAGATTAGCCCCGAGCCCGCCGTGTTCAAGGATGTAACCCCGGTCTGGAACAACTACAATCTGGGCGAGATCGCCGGCAAGATCCGCTCGCCTTCGATCGTTGTCCACATTCGCGCGGCTCGTTCCTACGATCCCGTGTCGCGCGAGAATTGCCACCCGTTTCGGCGCGGGCGGCTCCTGTGGATGCACAATGGCGACATACCGGGCCGCGTGCGTCTCGCGCGCCAGGTCAACTTGCTCGCCGACGACGGCCTGATGGGCATGATCCGGGGCACGACCGACAGCGAGCTCGCCTTCACGCTTTTTCTGACCCAGCTTGGGGCGCCGCCCGAAGACGAAGTGTCGCTGGCGCAGCTTTCCCAGGCGATGGACGAGACGGTCCGGCGGATCGCCGGTTGGCACCGCGAGGTGGACGACACACGGCCCGTGGAGCTCAATTTTTGTGTGACCGACGGCGTGCGGCTCGTGGCCACCCGCTTCGCTCTGACCGACGGCGTTCGCCCGACTCTCTACTGGCGGGTCTTTGACGGGGATACCGGCGAACGGTCGGTTCTGGTCGCCTCCGAGCCGCTCTCCAAGCGCAACGGCTGGAACGCCGTCGGGGAGGGCCGGCTGCTGCAGGTCGGCTCGAGCCACGAGGTCGAGGAGCGGAGCCTGGCGGTCCAAGACGACGATAGATTGAAACCGGTTGGTGGGTTCAATCCAAGCCCAACGGGGTAGACTGAAGACACGTGACCAGTCGTCAGGGTGAGCCTCTCGATCAGACTCTGGTTGGCGAGTCGGCGATTACCGACCACGTCGATGTCTGCCTGTCGCCCGAACAGGCCTGGCAGCTGGTTGTCGATTGCGAAGCTCAGCAGCTGTGGATCGGATCAGGATCGTGCATGCTGCCCGTTCCCGGTTCCGGGGCCCGTCTCTGCGACGAAGCCGGCGACTGGCGTCGTGGGACGGTGTTCGCCGTGGCGCCCGCTGAATCCTCGATCGAGTGTCTCCTGGCGCCCCCGTCCTGGTGGGGAAGCGGTGTGCCGCAGACGCGGCTGGCGATCCGGCTCAGCGAGCTTCCCAAGGGGCGGTCTCGGGTCGAGGTCGAGGAAACCGGGCTGCCGGCAGATTCTACCGATGGATCGCCATCCGAGGACGCGCGGGTGTTTTGGCATCGGGCGCTTGAAAGGCTGAGAGATCTCTGCGCTCGGATCAAGAAGCGGCGTGAGAATCCGAGGCAGGCCGTCGTGGTCATTCACGGTATCGGCGAGCAAGAGCCCGGCGCGACTCTCAAGAGCTTTGTCAGCGGCAGCTTGAAAACCGAGGGCTGGCTGAAGCCCGACCGCGCCTCGCGGATCTTCGAGATGCGCTCGATGACGCTCAAGGCGGGCGACCGCCAGCTGCGTCCGCGCACCGAGGTATACGAGCTCTACTGGGCCCACCTAATCCAGGACACGAACCTCACCCAGGTCGTGTCCTGGATTCGCGACCTTCTGTTCCGGCGGCGGGTGCCGGATCGCTTCGTCGACGCCTGGTATCTCGCCTGGGGAGCGATCCTGGGAATCGTGGCGTTGGCGGTCGCGAGAGCGGTCGGCTGGTGGCAGCCGCAGATCGCGTATCTAGTGAGCGGTGGCATCGTGGCGCTTGCAGCCACCGCACTTTGGCGACTCCTCGGCAAGTCGTTCGTGCTCGGCAGCCTCGGCGATGCTGCGCGTTACCTTACGCCCCGCCCCGCGAATATCGAGAAGCGGCAAGCCATTCGCGAGGCCGGCGTCGATCTTCTCGAGGCGTTGCACACGAGAGGTGACCTCGATCGCATCGTGATCGTCGGGCACAGCCTTGGCAGCGTCATCGCCTACGACGTCATCACGCACTTCTGGATTCGCGCGCACCGCAGGCATTTGCGCTTGCCGAGAGTTCGAAAGGCCGGAATCGAGATCGGTCGAAGCTTGCACAAAACGGGCGTCAAGAAGGTCCAGAAGCTCCAGCACGAGGCCTGGAAGATGGCCAGGGCCAACTCCCAGCCGTGGCTGATCACGGACCTCGTGACCCTTGGCAGCCCGTTATCGGCGGCGGAGTTTCTCATGGCGCGCAGCCCGGAGGAGTTCAAGAAGAGACAGACGGATCGCGAGTTCCCCACCTGTCCGCCGGTCTGCGAAGAGCGAACGGTCAGACAGGGAAAGCGCAGGTTCGTCTGCTTCGACGCTCCGTACGACGACCGGTTCGGGGGCAAGGACAGGAGTTTCAGTTTCTTTCACCACGCGGCACCCTTCGCGGTCACTCGGTGGACCAATCTCCACTTCCCGAGCCGGTTGCACAAGGATCCGGTGGGCGGCCCGGTCAAGGGGCAGTTCGGGGCCTGGGTCCGGGATGTCCCGCTGGAAGCTCCGGTGGGGCACCCGCGGTTTCTGCACTGTCGCTACTGGCAGCCGTCGGAGCAATGCACGGAGGGCTCCGAGGTCCACATCCAAGCGTTGCACGACGCTCTGGGTCTGGAGTGCGGGAGGGAGTTGCTGGCCGAGATGAGCAAGCACAGTCCTCTCATGTACCTGCCGACGAAGCTCGACGCGCAAGCTAGTCGGCTCGGGTAAGGTCTGGAAAAGCGGCGCCCGCGGCGGCGAGTGCCCCGAGGCGACCGCAGCCACCCTCGGCCAGAATGTCACGAAAATGACATTCTCGAGACTTTGAAGGCCACTGCCAGCGCAAGCGCCAAGAGAAGCTTACCATTGGCGGGAATACGTTCAGGATCGCCCCTCGGGGCCGGCGTTGCGGCGTCAGCGGCCTGCGGAAGCCGCCAGATTCGAAGCGCCTTCGGTCGCTGGATCGGCCTCGTAGCGACTCGCCCGCGCGCGGCTCGCGAGTCCCTGTCTGAAGGCTTCGATGCACGCGGGGTCCATGTGCATCTTCTGCCGGAGCAGGAAGGATCGCCCCTGGCGCGCGCGCATCAGCCCGCTCTTAGCGTGCGGGTGGGCGGGCGCCACCGCGTGAACCAGCTCGTGGGCGATGAGGCGCGGCAGAGCTCGCCCCAACTCGACCTGGCGTTGGAGAAGATCCGTGCCGGCGCCGCGCCGCCCGGTGTGGCCGAGCTCCCGGCGCACTCGTGGAACGATCACATAGACGCTCTTCTGGCGGACCGAGGGATCGGGCGCGACCGCAAGGACATCCGACCCGAGCTTCCAGGCGGAGGGGATCCGGCTCACTGCAATGACTCGAAGGGCGCTGCGCTCGGAGCTTCCTTCGATTCCAGTGGCGCGCTCGAGCGTCACCGCGGCGCCGACCTCACGGAACATCGTCTCGAAGTTGCGAGAAATGGCGTTGAACCCCTGGGGAAGCAGGTTCTCCGGGTCGTACCAGAGAAGTCGAAGGTCCGGTCCGTCTGCTGTAGCGCCGGCGGGCAGTCCGACTGCCATCAGGCAAACCAGGACACCCAGGAAGGATCGAGATCGAGAAACAAACCGCACGAGAGGCAGCGATCATAAGCCGAAGAGCGAGCGCCGGCAACAAGGCCCGGACGGGATCGGCTCGGGCTCCGCCAAACAAGACGGCGAGGGCCGGCCGGCCCTCGCCGTTGAGCTCGCGTCCGCGTAGCGGCCGGTCGCTCCTAGAAGATGAACTTGACGCCGAACCGGACCTCGCGCGGCGCCTGAAACACCTCGTTCAGGCCGAAGCGCGGGTCGAGCTGGACATCGTTGTCGGCGATCACCTGATCGGCCTCGAAACCGGCGAAGAACTCCTCCTCCGAAAGAGGCAGGTCCTCCGAGGTCGTCTGGAGGTTCCAGACGACGATCGGGGTGTCCTCGTCGAGGAGGTTGAGCACGTTCAGGCTGAGCTCGAGTCCGTACTTGTCGAACTCGAACTTGTGGGCCAGGTAGAGGTCGGTCTGGGTGAGCGTCGGCGTTCGACCCTCGGAGCCTCGCCCGTCCGGGAAGAAGGGCAGGCCGGGAGCGACACTGAGCTCTCGCGACACCGGGGTGCCGCTGCCGAAATACTGATTGACACCCAAGGAGGTGCCGACCGGGAACTGGTACAGGGCCTGGGCCTTGAACTGATGCGGCCGATCGGTCGACAGCTTGCCGTAGACCGGGTTACCGTTCTGGTCGAAGCTCTGCTGCAGGGCATCGAAGTAGCGGTTGACGTTGGGGGACCGGCGGCCGATGCCGAAGTTGGCGGTGTCGGCGCCGTAGCCGCTGACCTCATCCGAGCTCGCCAGCCCCGAGTAGTTGCCCTCGAGCTCGCTGTAGAGGTAGCTCGCATGCAACGACCAGTTGTCGGCGAAGCGCCGGGTGAGCTCGAGCTCGAGACCGTCGTAGTCCCGCACCGCTTTGGGCTGGTTTGGGAACTCCGGCCCGAGAATGTTCTCGGCCACGCCCTCGCCGGGGTTGGCGATGTAGTAGACCTCGCCGACTCCGGGGACCAGAATGCCGACGTCCTCGATGGTGCGCCTCAGCTCCTTGTGAACGTAGCGGAATCCCGCCGACATGCGCGAGTTGATCTCGCGCTCGAGGCCGAGGGTGTATTCGCGCGACTCCATGGGCTTGAGGTTGGGATCGATCGTCGGATCGTTCGGATCATTCGACGGGTGCCGGCGATCCACCGCTTCGATGAGCGAGCCTCCTCCGCAGATCGGATTGTCGCCCAGGGTGTTGGTGTCCAGTGCACAGCTTCCGACGTCGTTGAGGCTGATGTCGGGGTTGTCGAAGGTGAAGAAGAAGTCCACCCACTTGTCGCCGCCGAAAGAGCCTCGCGGCATCTCGAGCTTGGTGATGTCGTAGAACACGCCGTAGCTGCCGTAAGCCTTCCAGACTCCGTCACCCTTGACGTCGTAGGCAAAGCCCAGACGCGGCGCCAACTTGTCGCTGAAGCTGAAGTCGATCGCGGTCTCGGGAATGCCGGTGAGGTCCTGAGGGCCGGCGTAGGACGGCACCTTCTCTTCCTCCGCCCGGAGGCCGAGGTTCAAGGTCAGCCGATCGTTGACCGCCCAGCTGTCCTGTAGGAACAGCGCGAGGTTCTCGCTGCCGACGTCACCCTGGGTTGCGATCTGCAGCAGACGGAAATAGCCGTAGTCGCCTCTCACCTGCTCGCCCGTGGTGGTCGTGTAGGACCGATCCCAGTAGTAGAGAATCCGGCCCGCCTGGTAGCCGTCGAGCACCAGATTGGAGATCTCGTTGTACTGGATTCCGGCCTTGACGCGATGGTCGCCCAGGCCCTCGCCGAAATACGACCCCTCGAGTGCGGCGCTCTTACGACGGAAGATGTCGTACGCGGTGCCGTCGTTGGTCGAGATGTTGCTCCAGCCGGGCGGGTTGCACAGCGTCGAGGGAAGCTCGGGGAAGGACTCGCAGGCGTTCGCGCCCAGCGTCGAGTAGTTCTGCCAGAGCTCGTTGGGAACACCGGTCTCGCGGACGTCGTACTCGAACAGGCCGCCGCGGACGCTCAGCATGAGCTTCGAGGTCGGCAAGTAGTCGAGATAGCCCGAGAAGGCTTGATTGTCCCGCTTCTCGTTGATGTCGTAGTTGGCGTCGGGATTCTGCCGGCCGTTGCGGCCCGGCAGGATGTTGTCCTCGTCATAGGGGCTGAAATTGGCGCCCACCTTGAAGAGAGCCTTCGAGCCGATGTTGCCGCTGACGTTGGCGGTACCGTAGTCGAACGTCCGTTTCTGACTGAAGGTCCGTGTCTCGCCGGTGGTGAAGTCGATCGTGCGATCGATGCTCCGCTCCTGCGGCTGATAGCTGGTGAAGAACCAGACCTTGTCGCGCAGGATCGGGCCACCCAGCGAGAAGCCCGGCTCCAGCTGATCGAAGCCGTCGTCGCGGTAGGTCATGTGCTCGGCGATGTCTGAATTGTCGACGTTGAGCTGCAGGACTGGCCGGGCGTCGCCGATCAGCGAGTCCGAGGTGTAGAGAGCCCGGACGTCGCCCCTGAACTCATTGCCGCCGCTCTTGGTCACGACGTTGAGAACACCGCCGGTCGAGCCACCGTACTCGGCCGCGTAACCGCTGGCCTTGACCTGTACCTCTTCGACGAACTCGGTGATGACGCCTTTGGCCGAAGTGCCGATCTGAAGATCGGTGGTGTCGATGCCATCGACGATGAAACGGTTCTCGGCGCCGCTCGAGCCGGTGATCTGGATTCCCCCTGACGCATTCTCGGCCGCCGCGTGGGTAGTGTAGGCGGCTACCGACGTGAAGTCGCGCCCCTTGGGCAGAACCTCGATCATCTCGGCGCTGAGGCTGGTGGCCGTGGCGCTCTGCCGCACGTCGATCAACGGCGACTCGCCGGTCACGGTGATCGCCTCGGTGATGGCGCCGGTTTCGAGCGTGATCGAGAGCTTGAGCACCGCGCCGAGGCCGAGGTCGATGTCTGCCGCGCCTGAGGGGTTGAACCCCTCGAGGGTGGCGACCACGGTGTAGACGCCGGGGGGAAGGGCCGGAAACCTGAAGGAGCCGCGACCGTCGGTGACGGCTACCGCGGTGCCCATCAGGTTCGGGCTCGTCGCTTCGACGGTAACGCCCGGCAGCATCTCGCCTTGGACGTCGCGCACGACTCCCTCGAGGCTGCCGGTCTGCTCCTGAGCACCGATGGGTGCCGAGACGAGCAGGAGGGCAGCCACGGCGAAGCCGAGATACAGCTTGTTGAGTCTGCAACTCATTTCAATACCTCCTTGAGTTCTTCATCTGCCGGCGAACGCGCCGGAAGAGTTGGTGGAAACCGACTGCGTTTCAGGGGAGGAAGCCGGGGCTCGAATGAAGACTGCCGCTTCGCGTCAAGCGCCCGGCTTGACTGGAGGGAGCTTGAGTGGACGTCGAACCCTCATGAACGGCTTTTGACGCAAGCGGAATGCCACTGCCACGAAATTCTTACAACGTCATAAACCGTTTTAGAACAGCAAGTTAGAGATCTAGATCGGGCGCTGAGGCTCGACGATGTTGTCGAGTCGATTCAAGAATATGCACCCGTATGCCGAGTCGCGGCATTGAGTTGCCGCGAAGCGTCAAAAACAATCGGTGTTGCCGAGCCCAACACGAGATCGGCGCGACTTCAAGATTCTGGGCACTCGATGCAGAAAATTGAATCGCGAGCGGTCCGGCCCGGTCGTCAACCGTCGACTCGTGAAAAGGGTCTGAGGGAACTATTGAAGAGCGGCCCCGGCTGATGCTCGCCGGCGGTCATCCGTGCGAGAATCCCGCAGCGTCCGGTCTCTTCTCTTCGACGCTAGGGCAAGCCATGAGTGGCTCGCCATCCGTATTATGAACAGGATGAATCGCGACTCGCTGGTGGCCTACGCTTTGTCGGCCTTGATCGGTGCTAGCTCCACGGCACAGGAGCTTCCGCCGGTCTTCGAGGAGGCCATCGAGGTACGGGTGATCAACGTCGAAGCGGTGGTCTCTGATCGCGATGGCAAGCGGGTCGAGGGCCTCACCCGAGAGAGCTTTCGTCTCGCCGTGGACGGCGCCACGGTACCGATCGAGTTCTTCTCGGAGATTCGAGATGGAGACCCGAGTGACGGCGGTGGGCTCCCGCTCGATCTGACGATCCAGGGAAGCAACGGACGCACCGTGCCGACGCACTTTCTGGTTTTCGTCGACGATTTCTTCGCGATCAAGGCACAGCGAAACGTCGTCTTGAAGCGGTTGGCCGAGCAGATCGAGGGACTCGGCCCGAGCGACCAGATGGCGATCCTGGCCTTCGACGGGCGCCGCCTGGAGATTCTGAGCGGCTGGACCCGATCCGCGAGCCAGTTGCGATTGGCCTTCGCGAGCGCCGCCGAACGAGCTACGGGTGGCGTATGGCGGCGGATGGAGAGGCGGAGCTTTCTTTCCCGGCTGCCCGGCCGCGGCGCCTTAGAGGATTCGAGTCGCTTCGGTCTGGAGGAGGACAGGGTTCCCGCGTCGATGATCGAGAATCGCCGGGCCGAGCTGCGCGGACAGATCGAGGTTCTGGTCAACGCCGCAGCTTCCGGGATGCGCGGCCTGTCCGCGCCCGAGGGGCGCAAGGCGATGCTGCTGCTGTCGGGAGGTTGGCCGCTCGAGCCCGAGGGGCTCGAGCGCGGCGATCCTGCGCTTTTTGGCTTCCGCGAGGACCGGGAAGACGGGCTCGAGCTGCTTCGGTTCCGTGCCGGTTTCGACCCGTACGCGGCGCTCGCCGACACCGCCAATCACCTCGGCTTCACGCTCTACCCGATCGACGTCGCGGGTTTGGGCTGGAGCGGGCCGGCAGCCGACGCGGATGCCGTGGGCGCCGGCTTCGGTTCCTCGGAGCGAAGCGAGGAAGCCGTGCTGCTCGAGCTGGCCCGCCGGACCGGCGGCCGGGCGCTGCTCAACGATCTTCGGTCGCGCGCTCTGGAGGAGGCCGTGGCCGATACCCGGTCGTACTACTGGATCGGCTTCACTGCCGTGGTGCGCGCCGACGACCGGCGCCATGGCGTCGAGATCGATGTCCTCGAGCCTGGTCTCGAGGTTCGCGCTCGGAGAGAATTTGTCGATCTCTCGCGATTCGCGGAGACCAAGATGCTGGTCGAAGGCGGGTTGCTGCTCGCCGGAGGCGACCGGGCGAGCGAGCTGTCGATCGAGGTCGGCGAGCCCCGTCCCGCCTCCAGACGCCAGATGACGCTTCCGGTCACGATCGGGATCCCGTCCCGCCGCATCACGATGGTGCCCGTCGGCGGGAAGCTTCTGGCGAACGTCGAGATCTCGCTCGGCGTGCGTGACCGTCGCGATACGCTCTCGGACGTGGTGACTTTGCCGGCGAAGCTCGCCGCTCCGCTGTTTGCCCCGGTCTACCCGGAGGACACCAGCTTCATCTACTACGAGATGAACGTCACCCTTCGTCGCGAGCAACATGATCTGATCGTGACCGTGCGCGATGTGCCGACCGGAAACGTCCTCTCGACCAGAGTCGAGGTACGGCCTTAGTAGCGCGGGAAGGCGCGTCGGCGCGAGGAGGCGTCGAGGACAGAACGGTCGCAACGGGTCAGACCCGATCGAGGCGCTGGTGCGGTTCGACTTGACCGAACCCGACGAATGACCTCGGTAGGATCCACGGTGGCAAGCTAGGACGCCTACGACTCCAACGCGGGAGGACACCAATGACAGTCTTGATCCAAAGTTCGACGATCGCGTCGGTTCTCCTGATCGGAAGTTCGGTACTTCATGCCGATCTCGCCCCGGCCGAGCTTCAGGGCCAGGTGGAAGCCGTCGAGCGGGCCTTCGCCCAGACCATGGCCGACCGTGACCACGACGCCTTCGCTTCGTTCTTGTCGGAGGAAGCTGTCTTCCTGGGCACGACGACGCTGCGCGGGAGCGCGCAGGTAGCGGAGGCCTGGAAGGTCTTCTTCGAGGGCCCGGCCGCGCCGTTCTCCTGGGAGCCGGAGACCGTGGAAGTGTTGGAGTCCGGTACGCTCGCGATCAGCACCGGGCCGGTCTACGACGCCGCGGGCGGCCGGGTCTCGACCTTTACGTCGATTTGGCGGCTCGAAGAGGGCGGCGCTTGGCGGGTCATCTTCGACCGGGGGAGCAAGTACTGCCCGTAGACCGGCGGGCCGAGGCCGGGCGCCTGCGACGATGTGAAGGTCGATCTATGAAGCGGCCGCTACCGCCGGCCGCAGGCGCTTGTGATACGCCTCCAGGATCACCTCGATTGTTCCGTCCGCGTCCCAGCGCCCGAGGTTGATCACCAGGTCGGCTCTCTCCTCGGCGAAGGCGCGGTCGCCGAAGTGGCGGCGAAGGTACTCCAGGCGCCCGGTCTGGACGCGCTCGATCTGTTGCTGTGCCTCCTCCATCGAACAGCCATGCTCCTCGGCGACTGCGGCGATGCGAGGCTCGAGCGGCGCCACCAGCCGGACGCGGAGGCCGAGATGGCGCGGCAGTATGAAATCGCAGCCGCGGCCGACGAAGATGCACGGGCTCTGACGAGCCAGCGACAAGACCGTGTGGCTCAGGCGATGAAAGTAGTCGTTGACGTTGAACTCCCGGTCAAGGAGGCCGCGAAGCGCTTCCTCCCACCAGTGCAAGTCGCGTTCGTCCATCGATCGATAGATCCTGCGACGCACCGCGTCGTCGCCGGCCATGGCCTCGAGCAAGCCGCGACCGAAAACAGGCCAGCCGAAGTGGGTAGCGAGGACGTCGGCGATGCGTTCGGCGGGTATCCCGGGCTGCCTCGAGATCGTGATGAAGTCCTCGACCTCGGCCCTCACCCGCGAACGCTCGAGGCGCTGTCGTCGAGCCAGCTCCCAATTGTTCATCTGCCGCTCCAGGGCTCGTGCCGAGATCCGGCTGTCGCTTGTAAGCTTCCAAACCATGGCGTCCTCCTTGCCGTTGCCGGCTCTTCAGTCTAGCGACGCGGCGCCCGGACGGCACCGCCCCAAAAGGCGGTGTCGCGGCGACTTCGGGCGCTCAGACAGGCGCTGCGGCGTCGAGAAACCGGCCCAGCGTCGAGCTCACAAAGGCGGGCGCATCGATCGTCGAGAGATGTCCGGCACCGGGCACGATGGTGAGCTTAGCGCCCGGGATGCCGGCCGCGATGCGGCGCGCGCGATCAGGCGGCTGCGGCCGATCATGCTCGCCCACTATTACCAGGGTTGGAATCCGGATGCCGCCGAGCTCGGACAGCAAGCACTGTCGGTCAAAGATCGCGGAGCCGAACCGGATCAGAGCTTGCGGATCGTTGGAGCGCATCCGGTCGCGCCAGAGCGCCACTTCATCGGCGCGGCGGGGGTCATCGAGCAGGGCGGGTCCGCACATCAGCCCCATCACGCTCTTCATGAGCGGGTCGAAACCCAGGGTGCGCAGGACCAGGAACATGGCCCGGTACTTGAGGCGCTTGAGCCACGGTTCGGCCTCGGCCGACGTGTCCATCAGCGCCACGCTGGCCAAGAGCTCGGGACTTCTTAGAGCGAGGCGCAGCCCGATAAAACCGCCCGTGGACAGCCCAATGAAGTGGCAGGGCGCGGAGTGGGTGGCCCGAATGAGACCTGCGGCGTCCGCGACCAGATCGTCGAGCGTGTAGGCACCCGGCGTCCGCCCACTCTGTCCGTGATCACGATGGTCGAATGCGATCACCCGGAAACGGTCCTTGAGCGCCTCGATCTGGGCTTCGAAATGGCGGTGGTCGACGAGGTAGCTGTGCGAGAAGACGACGGTTTCCTCGCCTTGTCCGAGCTCGACGTAAGCGAGCTCGACGCCGTTCACCGAGACCTTGCGCATGAACCGGCAGAGCTTACCAGTCCCGCTGGCCGACGGTGACCGCCGGCAGCGCTCGGGTCGAGCCGTTCGCAGACTGCGATTCGCGGCTCATCGCAGCGGGCGGTCGATCTCGATCGTGAGGTCGCCGCTCGCTACGAACCCGTACAGAGACTGCAGTCCTGAATGCACTCGTAGAGCGGATCGTAGGACTTGCCGGGTCCGTCGCCGCCGCCGTAGGCGAGATCGACATGATTCCGCGTGAAGGTGGGCTGAGCGAAGGCCGGGACTTGCAAGAGCGCTGACAGGACGAGGGCGCTCGTCGTGGAGAGCGTCGCGAATCGACGCTGCCGCGCGGCCCCGAGAACCTCGGGGGCGAACATCTCATCCAGGGTGGCGGCCCGGCCGAGCGCCGGCAATGAAACAGGCCACCAGCGAGCTCGAGTAAGCAGCCATTGGTAGACTCGCAGGCCGTGAACAAAGTCAGTCTTGCGGAGACGCTCGCGGCGATCGGCGAGCACTGGCGGCCCAAGATCGTGGCCGAGCTCAATGGTCAGGAAGTCAAGGTCGCGAAAGTTCAAGGGGAGTTCGTCTGGCATCACCATGACGACGCGGACGAGCTGTTCCTGGTCCTCGGAGGATCTCTACGGATCGACTTCCGGGATCGGAGCGTCGAACTGGGACCCGGCGAGCTACTGGTGGTTCCCCGGGGCGTCGAGCACCGGCCGGTCGCGGAGCACGAGGTCGAGCTGCTTCTGTTCGAGCCGGCGGGAATCGTCAACACCGGCAACGTCGAGCATCCTCGGCTGACCGCGCCGAGAGGCGAGCGGCTCTGATCCGGTCTACGGAAGGGCCGCGATGCCGGTGAGCCGGCTCGCCGGAATGGCGGGCATCGGCGTCGACCGAATGGGGTCGCTCGCCGATCAGTCCGAGGACGCCGGCCTTCTCCGGCTCGAGAATCTCGACACCGACCTGCGCCCCCCGGAAGGGGTGGTGGAAGCCACCCGTGAGGCTGCGGCCGAGGATGACGCCAACAGCTATCTGCCGTTTCCGGGCTTCGACGCGCTGCGCGCGGCCGCCGCCGAGCGGGTGTCTCGATCCTCGGGTGTCGCCTATGAGTGGCGGCGGACCACGCTGATCTCGGCCGGCGGCCTCAACGGCATCTTGAACGTACTGCTGGCGACGCTCGAGCCGGGTGACGAGGTCGTCCTGCCGGATCCGATCTACATCGGCCTGGTCAACCGCGTTCGGCTCGCGGGCGGGGTGCCGCGGTTTGCTCGCTGCGAAGTGCGCGACGGCGTCTGGACCCTGGATCGCTCCAGCCTTCACGATGCGGTCTCCGAGCGAACCCGGGCGTTTCTGATGATGAGTCCGGCGATGCCTTCGGGCGCGGTGCTTTCGCGGGAGGACTGGGCTGTGGTCTGTCAGGCGTGCCGGCGCGCCGACGCATGGATGATCTACGACAGCGCCATGGAGCGGATCCTCTTCGACGATCCGACACCGGTTCATCCAGCTTCCTTCGAGGCCATGGCCGAGCGGACGATCACGGTCGGGTCGGTGTCGAAGGAGTACCGGATGATCGGCTGGCGGGTGGGCTGGATCGTCGCCCCACCGAGGCTCATCGACGACATCGGGTTGGTCTCGATCTCGAATGTCGTCTGCAACGTGGGCATCGCGCAGGCGGCGGCGAGGGTAGCGCTCGGCGCCCCGGAAGAAGATCTCGCCGGCGCGACCGCCGAGTGGCGGCGCCGGCGGGACGTCGTCCTCGACGAGTTGGCCGGCTACCCGGTGGTCAAGCCCCAGGGGGGCTGGTCGCTTCTGGTCGATGTCGCCGCGCTGGGTTTGACCGGCTCCCAAGCCTCCCAGCGGCTTCTCGAGCGGGCGCGGGTCGCGGCCACGCCGATGGACGGTTGGGGCTCCGAGCGGAGCGCGGGTTTCCTGCGCCTGGTCTTTTCGAACGAGCCCGTGGAGCGGCTTCGCGGTCTGGGCGATCGGTTCGACGCGGCCTTCGCGGAGCGTCGCTAGAGTCAAACGGGCGCGGGCCGCACCTCGCGATCCTCGGCGCGGCTGTCGTCCGCCGAGGTTCGGCCCGATAGGATCGGCCCGTGCCGGACAACATGCGAGCGTTGGAGCCCTCCCCCGAGACGATGCGGGAGATGGCGCGTTTGGCGGCGGAGAGGGTCGTCGAGCACATCAGGTCGTTACCCGAGCAGCCTTCGCTCGACATCGACGGTGCCCATACGCTCGCCCGCTCGGCGGTCGAAGACCCTCCGGAGAGCGGCGCCGCGTTCGAAGATCTGCTCGATCTTGTCTTCGATCGGCTGACGCCGACCAGTTTCACCAACCCCGGCCCCGGCTTCATGGCCTACATCCCGGGTGGCGGCCTCTACGAATCGGCGATCGCCGACTTCATCGCCAACGGCATCAACCGCTATGTCACCGTCTGGACCGCGGCGCCGGGCCTCGTGCAGCTCGAAGTCAACGTCGTCCGGTGGTTTTGCCGGATGGTCGGGTACCCGGCGGCGGCGAGCGGCTTCTTGTCGTCCGGAGGATCGCTCTCGAACTTCAGCGCTCTGTTCACGGCCCGGAGAGAGCGGCTGCCGGAGAACTTTCTCAACGGCGCGATCTATGCCTCGGATCAGGTCCACCACTCGGTCACGCGGGCCGCGGCTCTCGCCGGCTTTCCCGAGTCGGCGGTTCGCACCGTGCCGGTCGATGGCCGTTTTCGGATCCGCATCGACAAACTCGAGCGGCGGATCCGCGACGATCGCCAGGCCGGGTCCGAGCCGTTTCTCCTCGTCGGTAGCGCCGGCACCACCAACACCGGGGCGATCGACGACCTCGACGCGCTGGCCGACGTCGCCCAGCGAGAGAACCTCTGGCTCCACCTGGATGGCGCCTACGGAGGCTTCTTCGCTCTCACCGAGCGCGGCCGCGAGCGGATGTCCGGGATCGAGCGCGCCGACTCGATCACCCTAGATCCTCACAAGGGCCTGTTTCTGCCCTACGGAACCGGCTGCCTTCTGGTCCGTGACGGAACGGCGCTCAAGCGGGCGCACACCGTGCGGGCCGACTACATGCCGCCGATGCAGAACTCCGACGAGCTGGTGGATTTCTGCGAGATCTCCCCGGAGCTTTCTCGAGACTTTCGCGGCCTCCGGGTCTGGCTGCCGATCAAGATCCACGGGCTCGCCGCCTTCCGGCGGCTGCTCGACGAAAAGCTCGATCTGGCCGAGTGGGCTCACGAGCGGCTGCGCGAGATCCCGGGAATCGAGATCGTCGCCGCCCCGCAGCTCTCGTTGGTCGCCTTCCGTCTGGCGCCTGCAGGGTTCGGGCTCGAGGAGGCTAATCGAATCAACCGCGATCTTCTGGCTCGGATCAACGGTAGGAAACGGGTCTTCCTGACCGAGACCGTGCTCGACGGGCGCTTCGTTCTGCGCATCTGCGTGCTCAACTTCCGGACCCATCTCGACCGGATGGAGATGTGCCTCGAGGACATCCGCGTCTCTGCGGCGGAGGCGGTGGATGCTGGTGGGCCGAAAGAGCACGAGCTCGAGTCGCGGTCGGCCTCGGAGCCGGCGTGAAGGTCGATTTCTCGGATCGGGACCTCGAGACGCTGCGTCGGCTGAATCGGCTGCGTTCCGGGGGACCGTCGCCAGAGCTCGTTGCGCTCGGGCGGAAACTCGATTCGAAGTACGAAGCGAGCACCCGGCTCGCGGTATACGGCTCACTGGCGCCGGGCCGGTCGAACCACGGTGAGCTCGCGGGTCTCGCGGGGGAGTGGATCGCGAACCTCGCCGTGCGCGGCGAGCTCAAGGAGCAAGGCTGGGGCATCCATCTCGGCTTTCCCGCCCTGCGATGGTCACCGGACGGTGCGCTGGTGCCCGCGCAGCTTTTTGTTTCCGCCGACTTGCCCGGGCACTGGCCCCGGCTCGACCGATTCGAGGGACCGGACTACCAGCGGATCCTGGTGCCGATGCTCGACCATGACGGTGACGTCGCCGCGGTCGCCAACCTCTATCAAACCGTCGATCGGTCCATGAACGGGTAGGGGCTCGTGGACGGATCAATTCGTATTCGCGCAGGCTCGATCGGCGACGCCGAGGCGCTCGCTGAGCTCGCGGCAGTGACGTTTCGGGAGACCTTCGAGGACGCCAACACCCCGGCCGATCTGGAGGCGTACCTGGCCTCGGCCTTTTCCGAGGCCAAGCTCCGCGCGGAGCTCGAGGACTCGGAGACCACGTTCCTGCTGGCTCTGCCGGAGGCCGGCCGGAGCCCGATCGGGTACGCGAAGCTTCGCGCAAATACGAGACACCGGGCCGTTGCGGGCGCCAGCCCGATCGAGCTCGAGAGACTCTACGTACGCCGGGACGTTCTCGGGCTGGGAGTCGGGGCCGCTCTCCTGAGCGCCTGCTTCGAAGAGGCGCTTCGGGTGGGACATGACACCGTCTGGCTCGGAGTCTGGGAGCACAATCCGCGGGCGATCGAGTTCTATCGTCGTTGGGGATTTCGAGAGGTCGGATCGCACACCTTCCTGCTCGGTTCCGACGAGCAGAACGACCTGATCATGGCGCGAGCGGTGGAGGAGCCTTGAGTAGGGTCACGAGGCTGGACACGTCCCGATGAAGAGAATCGACTCCGACGACAGCCGGCTCGCGGAGCTGCTCGAGCGGGAGTACGGCATCAGGGGATCACTCGCCAGGCTCGCGGGCGAGAACGACAACTTTCTGGTGACGGATCCGGACGGCTCGCGCTACGTCCTCAAGCTCAACGGCGATCAGCAGTCGAGCAGGTCTCTGGCGCTCGAGCACCTGGCGGTCGAGACCCTGGCGGTGGCGGACCTCGGGCTCGAGCTGCCGCGGCTCGTGCCGACCCGCAAGGGCTCGATCGAGGCCGCGCACGGCTCCGGAGATGGAGGGCTCCGCGGGCGGCTGCTGCGCTTCGTCTCGGGGAAGCCCTGGTGCGAGAGCCCGCCGGCGTCGAGCCGGCTGCGCCGGAATCTCGGCCGGACCCTGGCCTCGATTACAAGCGCCCTGGCGGCGGCCCAGCCTGGAGACTGGCGCCGAACGCATCGCTGGGACCTGACCAGGGCGTCGTTTCACCGCCGGAGCATCGGCCTGGTCGATCGCCCGGAGCGGCGTCGAGCTCTAGACGGGGCTTTTCTCGAGTTCGTCTCGTCGGGACTTCCGGCGCTCGCCGAGATGCCCGGCGTGCTCATTCACGGAGACCTCAACGACGAGAATCTGCTGGTCGAAGGCGATCGCGTGGTGGGTCTCTTGGACTTCGGCGACTGCCTGGTGAATCCGCCGGTCTGCGAGCTCGCCATCGCGCTCACCTACGCGCTCCTCGACGCATCCGATCCGCTGGCCGCGGGAGCCGAGATCGTCGCCGCCTATCACTCGGTGCGGCCGCTCGTGGCCCGTGAGCTGGAAGTCTTGTATCCGCTGATCTGTGGCCGCCTCGCGGCGTCGCTTGCGATCGCGGCCGAACGGCGCCGGATCGACTCGACCCGAGTGGATTGGTTCGTGACCGAAGACCGCGCCTGGAGCGCGCTCGAACGCTGGCTCGAGATCGACCCGATGACCGCGGTGGACCGCCTGGCGGCGGAAACCGGGGTTTCGGTGTTCACCGATCGGACGGCGTCTCGCGAGCGGGTGCTGGCCGGCCGGCGACGACGCATCTCCGGCGCGCTGTCGTTGACCTACAGCGAGCCGATCAAGCTCGCGCGCGGCAGGCGGCAGTTTCTTTTCGACGAGCGTGAGCGGCCGTACCTCGACATCTACAACAACGTTCTCCACGTCGGGCACTGCCATCCGAGGGTCGTGGAGGCCGGAGCCCGGCAGATGCGGCGCCTCAACACCAACACGCGCTACCTCTACGACGAGATCGTCGCCTACGCCGATCGCTTGTGCGCGAAGCTTCCCGAGCCTCTGGCGGTGTGCTTCTTCGTCAACTCGGGATCCGAGGCCAACGAGCTAGCGCTGCGGTTGGCCCGTGCGCACACCGGCGCGAGAGACATGCTGGTCGTGGACGGCGCGTATCACGGCCACACCAACACCATGATCGAGATCAGTCCGTACAAGTTCATGGGCAAAGGGGGAAGCGGCCGGGCCGAGGACTGGGTCCACGTGGTGCCGATCGCCGACGGCTATCGCGGTCGATTCAAGGGGCAGGGCCGTGAGACCGGCCTTGCTTACGCCGGCGAGGTCGAAGAGGTCCTCTCGTCCTGCGATCGCCCGCTCGCGGGCTTCATCACCGAATCGTTGCTTTCCTGCGCCGGTCAGGTGGTACCGCCGGCGGGCTACCTCGAGGCGGCCTTCGAGCATGTAAGAAACGCCGGGGGCGTTTGCATCGCCGACGAGGTCCAGGTCGGCTTCGGACGGGTCGGAAGCCACTTCTGGGGTTTCGAGCTCTCGAACGTCGTTCCGGACATCGTGGTCATGGGCAAGCCGATCGGCAACGGCCACCCGTTGGGAGCAGTGGTGACCTCTCCGGAGATCGCACGGTCCTTCGAGGATGCCGGCATGGAGTTCTTTACAACCTGCGGCGGCAATCCGATTTCGTGCGCGATCGGCATGGCGGTGCTGGACGTGATCGAGGAGGAAGGCCTGCAACACAACGCGCTCGAGGTCGGGACCTATCTCAGAGATTCGCTCCGCGATCTCCGCGGCCGGCATCCCTTGATCGGCGAAGTTCGCGGAGCGGGGCTTTTCATCGGCCTCGAGCTGGTGCGCGATCGCGAAACGCTCGAGCCCGCCGCCGAGGAGACCGCGAGCCTGGTCGAAGGCTTGCGTCAGCGCCGGATCTTGACCGGCATCGACGGTCCGTTGCATAACGTCGTCAAGATCAAGGGGCCAATGGTGATCGATAGGGACGACGCCGATATGGTGGTGCGGGAGGTCGATGAAGTGTTGACCGGGATCGCCGCCGAGTGATTCGGGACGGCCAGGCGGTGGTCGGGGGCTTCATCACGAGCGGTCAGGTGCACGGAGTCCCTCTCGAGCCCGGCGTGCTCCTCGAGCTTGCGGCGACGCCTTCGAAGTTCGAGCGAAACGACTTCGAGCCCGGACACTTCACCGCCAGCGCGGTTCTCGCCGATCGCGCGACGCGCCGCCTGCTCTTGATCTTCCACCCCAAGCTCGACAGGTGGCTCCAGCCGGGCGGCCATTTCGACCCGACGGATACCTCGGTCGTCGCCGCCGCGGCTCGAGAAGTCGGCGAGGAAACCGGGGTGCTCGTGGACCCACTCGCGGCGGTTCCGATGGCCTTGGAAACTCACCGGATTCCGGCCTGGGGCGAGGAACCCTCGCATCTTCACCTGGATCTGAGGTTCCTGTTCGAAGTGCCCGAGCGTGAGCAGCGACTCACGGCCGAGTTGGAGACCCGTTGGTTTGCTTTCGACTCGCCGGAGGCTCGGGGCGCGCTGGGATCGACTCTGCCGAGAGTCGGCGAGATCCTGGCCGCGAGGCGCGAGCGCATCGAATGATGGCCTAGAATGTCGAATCTTTCGGATTCACGAATGGAGGCCGCGATGCAACCGACAGATCGAATGCACCCCAGGATCGCACTGACCCTTGCAGTTCTCCTCGCCTCCATCGGCGGCTGCTCATCGACCGCCACCGCGCCGCGCCCCGACGCGGAGCCCGACGCTCTGCCGTTGCATATCCACTGGGTGCGCAACTCGGCCGAGTACCGGGCGGTCTACGAACAGACCTTTCGTCTCGCCGGCGAGGTGCTCGAAGCGCGGATTGGGGATCGGGAGCCCGGAAGCTGGGCGGTGGCGATCGACGCGGATGAGACCCTGATCAGCAACTCGCAGCAGAGCAAGGAGCAGGCGCTTGGTGGCGGCGGCTCGTTCGAGGAGCGGTGGGACGAATGGGTGCGGCGGCGGGATGCTCCGGCTCTACCGGGCGCCGCGGCCTTCCTCGAGCGCGTGCGCAGCCTGGGCGGGCGGATCGCGGTGGTCACCAATCGCCGCGAGCATCACTGCGCTCCGACCGAGGACAATCTGCGCTCTCTCGAGCTGCCTTTTGACGTCATCCTCTGCCGGGGTGACACGGGAGACAAGAGGCCACGTTGGAAGAGCGTCCAGGACGGGACAGCCCGTGAAGACCTGCCTCCGCTCGATATCGTGATGTGGGTCGGCGACAACATTCACGACTTTCCCGATCTCGATCAGGAGCTTCGGTTCGCGTCGGATGAGTCGTTCGCGGAGTTCGGCGATCGCTTCTTCATCCTGCCGAATCCCCTGTACGGCTCGTGGGAGGGCAATCCTCGCGACTAGAGACGCAACAGTTCCGTAACTTGATTTGCAGTCTTGGGGCTGTAGAATCCGGGCCACCAAAAACCACGACCGGGAGGATGTCATGACGCTGCGAATCAACGACACTGCGCCGAATTTCACCGCCGAGACGACGGAAGGCTCGATCGAGTTCCACGACTGGATCGGTGACGGCTGGGCGGTTCTGTTTTCCCATCCGAAGGACTTCACCCCGGTTTGCACGACCGAGTTGGGAACCGTGGCCGGTCTCAAGCCTGAATTCGAAAAGCGAAACTGCAAGGTGCTGGGAATCAGCGTCGACGGCGTGAACGATCACATGCGGTGGTCGAAAGACATCGAAGTTTCACAGGGCCACGCCCTAAACTACCCGCTGATCGGTGATCCCGAGCTCGAGGTGGTCAAGCTGTACGACATGCTGCCCGCCGATGCCGGTGAGACCTGCGAGGGGCGGACACCGGTCGACAACGCGACGGCCCGGTCGGTCTTCATCATTGGCCCGGACAAGAAGATCAAGGCGACTCTCACCTATCCGATGAGCACCGGCCGCAACTTCGCTGAGATCCTGCGGCTGCTCGATTCCTGCCAGCTCACAGCCACGCGACAGGTGGCTACGCCCGCCAACTGGGAGCAGGGGGACAACGTCATCATTCTCCCGGCGGTGTCGGACGAAGAAGCGAAGAAGCGGTATCCGGACGGTTGGGAGCAGCCGCTGCCGTACATCCGGGTCGTCCCGCAGCCGGACTGAGGTCGTCTCACGGTGGCGGTCGCACAAGCCCGGCCCCGCTGTGGAGCGGGGAACAGGCGGCGGGCGAATGTTCTGCTAGAAACGACGGGCATGCGCGAGTTTTCCCTAGCGCCGTCCGGCCGCCCCGAGGCCGGTGAGTTCGCTCCGTACGCCGAGGCCGACATCGGCAGCGTCGCCGGCGACGACGCGGTCGTCGCGCTGGCGTCCCAGTTCGAGGCGGTCTCGGGCACTTTCGGCGAGCTCAGGGAGAACCAGGTCGCAGGTCTCACCTACGCTCAGGGGAAATGGACGGTCAAGGAGATCCTGGGCCATCTCGCGGATGACGAGCGCATCTTCGCGTACCGCGCCCTGTGCATCGCTCGCGGAGACGAGCGCCCCCTGCCGGGCTTCGACGAGAACGCCTACCTGCGCGGGGCCGGTTTCGAATCGCGCCGCCTCACCGATCTGATCGCGGAGTATCGGGCGGTTCGGCGAGCCTCGATTGCCCTGTTTTCGGGCCTCTCCGAGGCGACTTGGCTGCGCCGCGGCGTGGTTTCAGGATACCCGGTCTCGGTGCGAGGGTTGGCGTTTCACATCGCGGGCCACGAGCTGCATCATCTTCGGCTTCTCAAGCAACGCTACTTTCCGCTGCTGAACAGAGCTGGGTGACGCGGGCGCGGAGTCGATGACTCGGTTGGAGGCTCTTCCGGTCCTCGAAAACGGGCGGGTTCGGCTGCGGGCATTGAACCGCGACGACGCCGATTCGTTGTTTGCCATCTTCTCGGACCCGGAGGTGATGCGCTACTGGAGTCATCCTCCGTTCACCCGCGAGGGGCAGGTCGGAGAGTACCTGGACGACATCGCGAAGGGCCTTGAGACCCAGCGGTTCTTGCAGTGGGGCCTATGCCGTGCCGAAGACGACAAGGTCATCGGAACCTGCACGATCTGGCAGATCAATCACCAGAGCCGTCGCGCGGAGATCGGCTTCGCGCTCGCCAGGGACCACTGGGGAAAGGGTTGGATGACGGAAGGACTCGCGGCTCTCCTCGAGTTCGCCTTTTCCGGCATGGGTCTCCATCGGTTGGAGGCGGACGTCGATCCGGGCAACCAGGCGTCGATCACCCTGCTCGAGCGGCTCGGCTTCGTGCGTGAGGGATATCTCAGGGAGCGCTGGGTGGTGGCCGGTGAGCTCTTCGATTCGGCGTTTTTTGGCCTTCTCGAGCAGGACTGGCGCTCGCGTACCCGGTAGTCAGGTGGCTCGTCCGGTCAAGAGCTCCTAGAGCCAGCGCCGGACCGAGTCCTTGTAGCGTAGGTAGGCGTCGCCAAACTTGCGCTCGAGATAGGCTTCCTCGTGCCGGATGGCGGTGACCTGGATCGCCATGAGAACCAGCGGGAGCGACAGCAGGATCCAGCCGTTGGCGGCGAGCAGCCCTACGGCGGCCTGGATCAGCGCCATGCCGAGATAGATTGGGTTGCGAGAGAGCCGGTAGGCGCCGGTCGAGATGATCGCGGGCGTGCTGGTCCAGGGCTTCGGGTCCTGTCCGGTGCGGCGAAAAAGCGCCGCGGCGACGACCAGCAGGCCGAAGCCGAAGAGCGTCGCGCCGGCGCCGGCGGTGATCCGGAGCGTGTCGCTGAGGCCCAGCGGCAGCGTGAGCGCGTAGCGCTGCAGCAGGACGCCCGCGAGGATCGCGGTGAGATACACGAGGGGCGGCGGGATTCTGACCGCGGCGGCGTCCCGCTCGGTCGACTCCATCGTGCCTACAGGGCTTCTCGGCGAACGAACTGCAGCCGCGGTGGCCGCCGCGAGAGGTCCAGACGCCAGGCACACCGGATCTGATCGCACAGGGCGTCGAGTCCGATTCTCAGACTCTGATGGTCGAGCTCGATGGTCACCGGTCGGGCCAGGAGCTCGGTGTCCAGATCGAGCTCGGCGCCGAGCCGAGCCGCGAAATAGGACGCAACGACCCTCAACGGCGCCTCGACGAGCGAGATCGTCATCCGCTCGCTCAGCCTGCGTGGCGCGATCGGATCATCCGGAGGGCGCGTGCGAGCCAGCCCGATCGTGGCCCAGGCCGTGCCCCAGTAGCTGTACACGTAGTCCTTACTTGGCTTCGCGCCCTCGCTGGTGAGGACGCTGGCGACCGGCCAGAGCCCGCCCTCGGCCTGGGTCTCGACCAGGTAGGCCGTCGCGCGTTCGACCGCTCTGTCTTGCTCGGGAGTCCGCGGCGGCCGCACGAGACTCAGCCGGTAGAGGACCTGGCCGGTCGAGAGCGCATTGCTCTCCTCGTTCGGCAGCCAGCTCCAGCCGCCGTCCGCGTTCTGGCGCGCGAGGAGGCGATCGAGGAGGTCCTTGCCTGCGGCGGACTGGCCGAGCCGCTCTTCGATCAGCGAGCGAAGCAGTACGTACTCGGTGCTCTCGCCGCCTTCGCGGCCGGTGAGCGACCGGTAGGCTCGCTCGATCGTCTTGGTAATTGCATCTGTGGACGAATCTGCGGCCGCCTCAGGCGCGCCGAACGAACGCAAAGCGAGCATCGTCCACATGGTCGCCACCGCGTTGGTCTCGGCCAGCGGTCGCCTCTGTTCGGGGAACTGTCCCTTGGCGTCCCAGTGGCCGTCGGGCCCCTGCGCTTGTAGCGCGAAGGCCGGAAAACCGGCGTGGATCATCTGCTCCGAATCGCTTGCTGCTAAAACCAACGGCCCCCATGACATCGCCCGCGCAGTGCCTGGTGAGGCGATGAATTCCGCGGCTCGGCGGGCCAAGTCGGCGCTTCGAGCCGCGTCGAGCACGATGCCGGCACGCCCGGCTTCCTCGAGGCCCCAGATGCCAAAGGGCACCTGATGGCACGAAACGCAGCCTTGTCCGCCCTGAATCGGGATCCGGCCCTCCAGCCAGGCCTCGCCGTCGGACTGCAGGATGGGGAGGCTCCTGCGGATCGCTTCCTCGACTGCTTCCGGCCTCGGTTCGTGAGCTAGGAGCGCCCCTGAAGACGTGAGAGGCGACAGCAGGCCGCAGAGCACCAGAGTGCCGGCGAGTCGGAAGGCGGAGGCTTGAGTGAGCACGTGGTCGACCCTCGTGAAAGTATACGTCGGCTCGGACTAGGAGTTCGACGAGTTCGGGGCGCCGACTGAATACCGGAGTCTTCTCGCACGTACTGTGAACGAGGAGGAAACGAACATGCTTGGCGTCGGTTGGACGGAGATTCTGATCATCGGTGCGGGCGTCGCGCTCACCGTGCTGTGGTTCTGGGCGCTGATTGACTGCGCGATCCGGGATCACGAAAAGGACATCGACAAGCTGGTATGGGTGCTGGTGATCGTGAGCACCTACATTCTCGGAGCCGCAGCGTATCTTGTGGTCTGGCGCTCGCGTACGCGTGCGCTGCGGAGGGCTTGAGCCGCATTTAGAGCCCGCTTCACGCGGGCGGGCGAGTCGCTCTTAGTTGAGGTCGGTCCGTCCGAGGGACTGCGGGGTCGTCGGGAAGCCCACCCGGGTGACCTTGCGTCCCGGAGTGGAGGTCTTCGGCACCTCAGGGGCTCGGGCTCGCATCAGCATTTCGGCAGCGAGGAGCCGGTAGGCCTTGGCGCCTCCCGACTTCGAGTCGAACTCGAAGATCGTCTGGCCGGATTCGGGAGCCTCGGCCAGCCGTACGTTGATCCGGATCTCGACGGCGAAGACCGCATCGCCGAAGCGCTCGCGTATGCGGTTGACATGATCGCGCGCGGAGCGCGTGCGGTAGTCGACCTGGGTGAGCACGATTCCCAGAAGTCGTGGTCTCACGCCGTGCGCCGCGGGTAGCCGTTTTGCGGCCCACAACAGGGGCTCGAGGCTCTGGACGGCGAGATAGTTCGGCACGATGGGCACCACGAAGTTGTCGGCGGCAACCAGCCCGTTGAGGGCGAGGAGCGACTGGTTGGGCGGGCAATCGAGCAGGATGAAGTCGTAGCGCGGCGCGATTGGAGCGAGCGCCTCTTTCAGAGCCGACTCCCGGCCCGGCTGGCCGCCCATCTGCAGCTCGAAGCTCTGCAGATCGGCGGAAGCGGTGATCAGGTCGAGACCGAGAGTTGCGGTCGATCGGATCGTGTCGGCTGCCGGTCGCGATCCCATCAGGATGTCGGCGAGACAGGGAAACAGCGCCGAGCGGGGCACGCCCAGGGACAGGGAGGCCGAAGCCTGGCTGTCGAGGTCCACCAGGAGCACTCGCTTGCCGATGCCCGCGAGGGCCGCGGCCACGCTGACGGCGGTGGTCGTTTTGGAGACACCACCCTTCCTCGAGGTCACTGCAGTAATCAAACGCCCACTCCTCCTGGGTCCGACTTGCGAAATATCATAACGCACCGGCCCGCTCGGCCGCCGCAACCCGAAGGGCGCCAAGTGGTTGCGCGACTCGCCGGGTTCTTGCGCAAGCTCCTAGGGTAGCGGCACAACCTGCCAGTCGCCGGTCGAGAGCTCGCGTGCGGCGAACTGATAGACGACGATACGTGTCGCGCCGAGTCTCGCCGGGTCGCCTTCGAGCGCCCGCGCGAGGGCCTGTCGCGAGCTCAGCGCGCCGCCGGCGTTGACCGCGACCCGGTCCACCGGGCGCTGGAGGTGAAAGCTCAACTGCTCGGCCAGTCCGGCGCCCGCGCCCCAGCCCAGTCCGGGATCCGAATAAACGTTGGTGAAGCTGTCGCCGAGGACGAGAAGCTCGGCATCGGGTGACGACCTCCACGAGCGGCCGTCGGAGCCGACGACTCGCGACGTGACGACCCGCTCGGATGGAAACCTTCGCTCGATGTGGGACATCTTGAGCATCGCGGTGATGTCGCCGGATCCCACGACCGGTGTTTCGCGTCGGCGAAACTCACGTCGTGGCCGGTTCCAGGCGACCAGGTGGTTCGCGCGGTCGGCCAGAGCCCGCGCAACCAGATCCATGGCTTCGGGCGTCCAGTGGGTGTCGCTGCGCAGGAAGAGCGGCTCGCCGGAGCGAAGCTTCGCCTCCAGCAGCGGCGCGGAAGGGTCGAGAAACTCGACGCCTGAGGATCGCAGCCGATCGAGAAACTCGGGGTACGACCGATTGTGGAGCGCGGCTCGAGGATTCGCCCTCGCCGCGAAGCGCTCGGGATGAAGGGTGGGCTTGACCGGGGTCGGGAGAATCACCAGCGCGGCCCCGCGGCGCGCCAACTCGGCCTGGAGCTCCCGGATCGCCGGCAGCGGATCGGCCGACCGTTCGCTGTCTTCCAAGGCCTCGACGTCGAGAAACGCTCGACCGGCGACATGCTCGAAGTCCTCACGATAGAAGAGCCAGCCCTCGCGCCCCAGGTAGGCTTGCTCGTTGCCGACGCCGAGAAAGTCGGTGAGAACGCGCTGAGCCGGCGGCAGGATCCGGTCACGCAGAATCGATTCCTCCTCGACCCGGGTCTCGAAGCTGTCGACGGCGTCCTGGAGCCCCCTGTTGACCGCTAAGAACCCGGAGGTTCGAAGCAATGTGACGGTTCCGGCCGCGTCCGACGCGAGGCGGACAAGCCGGGGGGCGAGTCGATCGGCGGCGGGATTGCGCAGATCGGCGAGCGCCTGAAACAACGGCACGGCCGAGATCGTGCCGAGGACCGCGAAGGAAAGCAGGATCGCGGTCCAGGGACCGATTCGGGTCGTACCCACCTCTCTCAGAGCCTGGGCCTCGCGCTCCGGGATTGGCGTTTCGACGACGGTGCGGGTATTCATATCTAGAAGATGAAATAGATGAAGGGGTTATAGGACTGGCCGGTCAGCAGCGCCAGCGACAGCCAGAAGAGGGCGAGGCAGGCGATCGCCTTCCACGGCTGCAGCCGGCGAGTCCAGTCCCAGGTCTGGGGCGCGCCAAACGCGACCACCGCCGCGATGGCAAAGCTGAGCAGGTAGTAGGGGCGGTAGATCAGACCGCCGAGCAGAACGGCGGAGGTCCCCGCTCCGGTCGCTCCGGTCGCTCCGAACATGGCGGCCAGATAGGTCAGAGAGGCCTGGAGATTCTCGGCGCGGAAGAAGACCCATGACACGAGCACCAGAAGAAATGTCGCCGCGATCGCCCATCCGCGGGGCAGCCGATCGAACAGGGACCGTTTCCCACGGGATCGCTCGAGGGCGAGGAGCAGACCGTGGAGAGCGCCCCAAGCGACGAAGTTCCAGGCGGCGCCGTGCCAGAGTCCGCCGAGGAGCATGACCAGGGCGAGATTCAGGTACGTGCGACGGGGGCCGCGTCGGTTGCCGCCGAGCGGCTTGTAGAGGTAATCCCGAAGCCACGTGGAGAGCGAGATGTGCCAGCGCCGCCAGAATTCGGTGATCGACGCCGACTTGTAGGGTGAGTCGAAGTTCTTGGGGAACACGAAACCGAGCATCAGGCCCAGTCCGATCGCCAGGTCGGAATAGGCGCTGAAGTCGAAGTAGATCTGAAACGCGTAGGCGGTCACGCCGTACCAGGCGTCCAGGGCCAGCACCGAGCCGGCATCGAATGTCGTGTCGGCGATCTTGCCGCAGGGGTTGGCGAGGATGATCTTCTTGGCCAGTCCGAGGCAGACGAATGCCGCGCCTCTGGAGAACTTCTCGAGGGTGTGGGTGCGCTGCCTCAGCTGGTCGTGAATCTCCGAGAAGCGGATGATCGGTCCGGCCACCAACTGGGGGAACATCGATACGTAGCAGGCGAAGTCGATCGGGTTGCGCAGTGCCGGCGCGTGTCCCCGATAGACGTCGATCGAATAGCTCATCGACTGGAACGTGTAGAAGCTGATGCCGAGCGGCAGGACGACATGGAGCGCCGAGCTCAACGCCTGGTCGGGCATGTCCAACCAGGTGACGACCGCGTTGTAGTTGTCTACGGCGAAGTTGAAGTACTTGAAGACGCCCAGGAGAGTCAGATTCGAAACGATCGACACGGTGACCGCGACTCGCTGCTTCCTGGTGCGCGAGCCGCCCTCGCTCGCCGGCTCGAGCGGCGCGAGCTTTCCCCGACGCCCCCACGCTCCCGCGATCGTAAGCCCGCAAGCGTAGTCGATCGCGGTGGAGGTGAGCATCAGCACCATGAAGGCCGGGTTGGCCCAACCGTAGAAGGCGTAGCTCAGTGCGGTCAGACCGAGATGCTTCAGCGCCCTCGGCAGCAGGTAGTACCCAAGGAGCGCGATCGGCAGGAAGCCGTAGACGAAGACGTGCGAGCTGAAGACCACGAGCTGTCAGTCCGAGACGGCGTAGAAGAGGGGCGCTGACCCCGGTGGCAGACTGTCGGCGACGAAGGTGCTCTCGAGCTGCGGGTTGTCGGCGTAGGGCTCGAGCGTCAAGGTGCGCTGGCTCCCGACGCCGAATGTGTCAGCTTCGAGCGTGGCTCCGTCGAGGATCACCCAGTGAGCGACTCGGATCCGCTCGCCCGGAATCTGTCCTTCGATCACCCTGTCAATGCGGTACTCCGAGACTGCAAGGGCCTCGCGGTAGGGGCTGATCTCCTGCAGACTCGGCGCCGGAGAGCTCGTAAGAAGCGTAGCCTCGACCACCAGGCGCGGTACCTCCGGGCGCTGTGCGAGCGTCTCGCGGTACCGCAGGTGGTTTTCGATCGCTTCGGCGCGCTCTATGAAGCGGTCGTAGATCGCCAGGCCTTCGAGCGCGCCGATCCAGGCAGTGCCGCCGGACGGGACGTTTCCGAGGATCAGAGAACGTCGCGGCCAGTGGAAGAAGCCGCCGGGCGGAGCCTCGTCGGCGACCTCGACGCCGTTGACGAAGGCGATCAAGCGTCCGGTTTCATAGGAAACCACGACGTGAGCGGTTTCGCCGACCGGAATCGTGCCGAGATCGACGTCCGGAAGCGCGCCCGGGCCGCCGCCGCTCAATCGGGGGCGGAAGATCAGACGCGCGCCCCGCTGCCCGAGGACGAAATTGGCGCCGTGTGGCTTGCCGTTCGAGAACGAGACGATCTCCCGGAGGCCGTCTCCGGTGCTCGCCTCCGGCCGTATGACCACCTCGACGCCGCACGCGTTGGTCGTGGTGCAAGCCTTGAGGATCCGGTCGGCGTCGCTCTGCTCGGCGACGAAGCTTCCGGCGCCGAGTGCCATTGCGAAGTCGTGGTCGAGACGCGCGCCGCCCTTGGCGTGGACAACGCAGGCTTGTTCGGCGCCTGAGGAAGGATCCGCCACCAGGTTGGGGGCGCGGCCGGTCTCCCAAAGGAAGACCAGCCCGTCGCGGTTGCTCGGCCAGAGCGGCGGCTCGATCTCGAGCGACGCCCTGTCCATCCAGTTGACCCGCTGCGCGTGGTCGCCGACCCGGCCCAGAGTGATCGTTTCGAATTGGTCGACTCGGGTCTCCGGCGTGATCAGCAGCGAACGTCCGTCGACCCCGAGCGACCAGCCGGTGACCCGCCGACCCGAGCCGAACTCGATCTCGGGCTCGGTCGCGGTTATCGCTTCGTCGAAGCCGACGACGACGGTCCGCCCCCGGTCGGTGAGCGAAACCGAGACCGGTTTCGGCCCGGCCGCCGCGTCGACGGCGACTCGCCCACGGCGTGCCTCGGAGTCGCTTCCATTCACCGGCACGGCTCGCACCTCGTAGCGGCCCGGCTTCCGGTAAGTGTGGCTGATCGTGGTTCCGGCGCCGGTCGAGCCGTCGCCGAAATCGAAGGTCCAGGTCGCCTTGGATGCGGACGGGTCGGTTGCGAGAGCGAAGCGAACTTCGAACGGAGCTTCGCCGCGATGGCGACCCAGGTCGAGCGGCGCGAGGAAGACGTCGGGGAAGCGGTCGGTCCCGGGGTCGAAGGTCATGCGAACCGCGTTGCCTTGAAGCTCCAGGGTCTCGGGGTCGGCTTCCGCCACGAAGACCTCGTAGTCGGCCTTGAAGTGATCGTGCACGTACGGCGAGCCGGCGAAGGTGAAGAGCCGGCCGTCTTTGGAGAACATCGGGAAGTAGGCGTAGCCGAGGCTTCGGGGCACGCGCGGGTCGGCCTTGCGAAGAATCGTCGACCGCTCTGCGGTGGCGAGGTCGATCCGGAAGATCGGCCCGCCGGTTCCCGCGGTCCAGAATCCCCATCGGCCGTCGTGGGAAAAGTAGGGCTGGCAGCCGCCCAGCGGGTTTCTTCGCGCAACCGTCCGGCTCGAGCTGTCGTACGGTGAGAAATCGGCGTGTCCTGTGACCGCGTGAGTAAGCTGCGGATTGAGGAGCCATCCGCGCTCGGGGGTGTCGAAGCCGGAAGAGGCTGCGAGGAGCTCTTCGGTGCGTCCGTCGCGGATGTCGAGCGACCAGGTGCTGAAATCCTCTCGCAGGTAGATCAACTCGTTGGGGTCGCGCCAGACCACACCGCGATTCTCGTGCAGGGCTCGCGCGCGGCCCCCGACCGCGTGATCGTCGGTGCCGTCCGGCCGGATCAGCCGCAGCTCGCCTGTCGCGCCGCCGG
>CALZIK010000022.1 GCA_945787635.1 Thermoanaerobaculia bacterium
CGACAGGGGCGTCGACCGCTACACCCGGAAGGCGTACATCCATGACGCTCGAACATGCACCCGATTCGAACGGCTCGCGGCTGAAGGGCCGGCGGTGCCTCCTGGAGCGAGCGATCAGCCTCGTCGGCGAGGCGCGAGCGCAAGGAGGCGCCGCCGGCCCTCTATCGGCACGCATCACCTCAGAGTCGGTCGACAGGGGCGTCGACCGCTAGGAGTCCAGAAGCAAGACCTGTCGGGAGGAAAACGGCTGGGAGGGGAAACCGAGGAATGGTGTCCCCGAAGGCCCTGCTAGACTCGTCCTCCCCACCGACTTGGAGCCCGCACGCCGGAACGCAGATGTACAACGATTTCTACGAGTTCCGGCAGTCTCCCTTCAACATCACGCCGGATCCGCGGTTTCTGTTCTTCAGCGATCGCCACCTGGAGGCCTTCAACCATCTGCTGTTCGGAATCCAGGAGCGCAAGGGTTTCATTCAGATCACCGGCGAAGTCGGCGCCGGCAAGACCACCCTGTGCCGAGCGCTGCTCGAACGGCTCGGCCCGCAGTACAAAACCGCGCTGGTTCTAAATCCGGTGATGACCGGCGAGCAGCTTCTCTGGTTGGTCTTGGTGGAGTTGGGTATCGAGCCCCATCCCGAGGATCGCCTCCAGAACCTGCAACGGCTCAACCATTACCTGCTCGAGCAGCTGCATCAGGGCAACGACGTGGTCCTGCTCATCGACGAGGCGCAGGATTTGTCCATGGAGCTTCTCGAAGAGGTGCGTTTGCTCTCGAACCTCGAAACCGATCAACGTAAACTGCTGCAAATCGTGCTCATGGGTCAACCGGAGCTGCGCGACCTTCTCGATCAGTCCGACCTGCGCCAGTTGCGCCAGCGCATCACGGTCCGGTATCACCTCGAGCCTTTGTCGTTCGAAGAAACCGATCACTACATCCAACACCGGATGCACGTAGCAGGTGCGAACTCCCGACCAATTTTCAAGCGCAGCGCGGTGCGCAAGGTGTTCCGCTATTCGAAAGGCATCCCGCGACTGGTCAACGCGGTGTGTGACAAGACGCTCCTATGCGGCTACGTCACCGGCGCCGACAAGCTCACCCGCCGCCATGTCGGCCGAGCGATTCGCGAGCTGGAGGGTCATCATTGAGTCTGGTCAACGAAGCTCTCAAGAAGGCGCGGCTGGAGGCCGCCCGTGGTGAGGCCGCCAACCGGGGCATTCCCTACCCCGCTCTCGGAACCGGTGATCCGGGTCCGAGCCAGGCGTGGATCGTGGCGTTGGCCCTGACGGTGATTCTCGCCGGCATCGGCGGGTTCTTGCTGTACCGCGCCGGTAAGCGCTCGGCCCTCGAGCAGCAGCTCGCTGCCCAGCAGAATCGGTCGGGGTCCGAGCTCTCGAGCACGGCCAACGTGCTGGACACCGAAGCTCACACCGAACCCGCGGACATCTTGTTTGAGGGCCGCCCCAGGGCCACTCCACCCGGAAACGAGGTCGCCGACTACACGAGGTCGGCGCCGAGTGCCTCACCGAGATCCGAGAGCCCGGAGAAAAAGCTCGAGGAATCCACCCGCCCAGAGGTGACACCGGCCGAGCGCCCGGTGGCTCGGCCGGCGGTCGTGAGCGACCAGCCCGCAGTCGGAAACCCCACGCCCACGCCGGCTCGCGTTCCCGAGCCTGTCACCGAAGCCCCTCGGGAGGCGCCTGTGAGGCAACCAGTGCGACAGGCTCCGGCCCCCTCCACCCAGGTGCCCCCGATCGAGGCCGAGGCTCCCGAAGCCGTTGCGACCGAGTCGGCGGAACGGGTGTTCGTGCGCCGAGCCGAAATTCCGGGCGTCGGACCGGTCGAGTTGGGGGGCATCGCCTGGTCCGGCGACCGGCCCTTCGCTCTCATCAACGGCCGAGTGGTGCGCCCCGGCGACTCGGTCGCTGGCCTGACGGTCGGCACGATCGAGCCGAACAGGGTGAGCCTGCGCGGCGACGCCGGCACGCTGGTCTTCAAGCTGAAATAGAAGCGTCGCGGGGCGGATCTAGTCCGCGTGCTCTCGGAGGATCTTCCAGACGCCGTCCTCGCGGGTCAGTTCGAGCACCTTGTCGACCGTATCGGCATAGCCGTCCGAGCGATAGGTCTGGAGAAGACTCACCCTCGCTTCCTTCCCCGAGAGCAAGGTCACCTCGAGCCGCGCGACGCCTACCCGGATGCTCGCCGGAGTCGTCAGCCGCCGCCGGCGCTGCAAACGCCACCCGGAGAGCGTCATGCCCGCTTCGGGCACGAAGTCGGAGGCATAGAAGGCCAGATACGCCTCGACGTTCTGCGCCGACCAGGCTCGCGCCCACTCGCGCACCAGCGCTTCCGCCTCGGCCTCGAGCGCCGTCCCCGAATCGTTCTCAGCCCCGTTCCCGACCGCAACGGTCTTCTCGCCCAGGCTCGCAGCGCTCTCCGCGGAAATCGCCGCGACTGGTGCCAAGGGAGCCGAAGCAGAAGGCGCGGATCCGGCGCCATCGATTGACTCGACGCCGATCGGCGCTGCAGCGATCGACCCGCCCGCCGGTGGTTGTCGATCGGCCTGAGGGGCGCCGAGTCCTCGCCAGAGGATCAACCCGGCGAGGAGCCCGAACAACGCCATCGCGGTCAAGACACCCGCCCGGCGCCTTCGCCGGATCGCCGCACGAGTCGGCACCTCGACCGTCAGCGGGGCGTTGGCCGTGCCCGCATGCACATCGAACTCGGACTGACCTTCGGGAAGCTGGTTGAGGATCAACCAGCGCACCAGCCGGCGGCTCTGGCGATCGAGCTCGGTGAACTCGATTCCCATCCCCGCCGGGCGATCCGCGGACTCCCGCGTGTCTCTCGCCCAGACAACCCATCCACTGCCCCGGACCAGCGGAGCGCCATCCTCGAGGCGAAGCTCGAACGACAACGGTGTGCCCGGCGTCTGGGGCTCTTTGGTGCGCACGAACATGCCGGTCATGGAAATGTTCGTAGCGTACTCCGTCACGAACCCGTCGAAGTCCGCAAACCGGAGCACGATCCTTCGGTCGAGGGCGATGCGCTGCGACTCGATCGGTTTCAACGTATGTTCCCTGAGAGAGATCGCCCGGGGCTTGCCTGGCGGAGCTTGGAGAGCCTCATGATAGCTCGACTTCTGAACCGAACGGTTCCCCGAGCGCGGCATTTCGGTAGACTCGCGATCCCAATGTCCGTGAGCAAACGCCAGAAGAAACGCCGAGGCGGGAAGCCCTCGGCCGCGGACGGCGCCGATCCGCACGCACTCTACGAAGAGGCGGTTCAGTCGCCCGAGGCGGACATCGAGTTCTTCCTGGCCCGCTTCCGGCAACATCGCTCCCGCGAACCGAAGTCGCTGCGTGAGGACTTCTGCGGCACCGCCTATCTCTGTCAGCGCTGGTTGGCGGGGTCGGACGAGAGGACCGCCGTCGGAGTAGACCTCGATCAGGAGACCTTGACATGGGGCCGCGAGCGACACTTCACCGGAAACGGACTCGCCGCCCGGTTGGAGCTGCTCAATCGCGACGTTCTCGCCGTGACCGAGCCCCGGGTCGACCTGACCTGCGCCATGAATTTCAGTTTCTGCGTGTTCAAGACGCGACCCGAGCTTCTACGCTACTTTCAGGCGGTCCATGCCGGCCTCGTGGATGACGGCCTCTTCGTCACGGAGCTCTACGGGGGCACCGAGGCGATCGTCGAGATCGAGGATGAGCGAGAGCTCGACGACTTCACCTTCGTCTGGGAGCAGAAGCGCTACAACCCCGTCACCCACGAGGTCCTTTGTCACATCCACTTCGGCTTTCGAGACGGCTCGGTTCTGGAACGCGCCTTCACCTACGAGTGGAGACTCTGGTCGATACCCGAAGTCAAGGAGCTTCTGCTCGAGGCCGGTTTCTCAGGCGTCGATGTCTACTGGGAAGAGACAGATGAAGACGGCGACGGCACCGGCCTTCACCACATCACGCTCGAAGAAGAGAATCAGGAGAGCTGGCTCGTTTACATCGTCGCCGTGAAGTAAACACTGAAGCCTCTACGCCAATGAAAGAGTTTCTCGACAACGCCGTACCGATGATTCGCGACAACGCCTGGCTGCAGGCCGCGGCCATCCTGGTAGTCACGCTCGTCGCTGCCAAGCTGGTTGACTTTGTGATCACCCGCTTCGTGTCGGTCTGGGCGAAGCGCTCGCACACCGACCTCGACGATCGCCTGCTCACGATCCTGCACCGACCGGTCTTCGTCAGTGTGGTCCTGATCGGCCTCTGGCTGGCCCTGGTCAGGCTGCCCTACGACGCACGGATTCTCGCCACGTCCACCAAGGTGCTCAAGACCATCGCGGTCCTCTTGTGGGCGGTATTCGCGTCGCACGCGGTCGAGATCCTCCTCAACGCTCTCGGCCGCCTCGAGGGGCGAGTGTCTCTCATCGAGGCGCGAACCGTCGCGCTGTTCAACAACGTCGCCAAGGTCATTCTTATCGGCGGGGCGGTGTATTTCCTGCTCCTGTCGTGGGGCATCAATGTGGGCGGCTGGCTGGTCTCGGCCGGCGTGCTCGGCCTGGTTCTTGGCCTGGCGGCCAAGGACACGCTTTCGAACCTCTTCGCCGGTCTGTTCATTCTGGCCGACGCCCCCTACAAGGAAGGCGACTTCATCAATCTAGACACCGGTGAGCGCGGCCAGGTGACCAAGATCGGACTGCGCAGCACGCGCCTCCTGACCCGTGACGACATCGAGGTCACCGTGCCCAACTCGGTCATCGCCAACGCGAAGATCATCAACGAGACCGGAGGACCCGGAGAGCACGAGAGACTGCGAGTGAGGGCTGGCGCCGCCTACGGCAGCGATATCGCCCACGTACGACGCGTGCTGGAGGGAGTCGCGGCCGACAATCCGGACATTCTTGACGACCCCGAGCCGCGGGTCCGCCTGCGCGGCCTGGGCGACTCCTCCCTGGACTTCGAGCTTCTGGGCTGGGTCAAGGAACCGGTACTGCGCGGCCGGGCGCTGGATGCCCTGTACGAGGCCGTCTACAACCGCTTCCGCGAAGAGAACATCGAGATCCCCTACCCCAAGCGCGACGTGTACCTCCATCGCGCGGAGTAGGCAATCGGGGACACCTAACTCAAGATGTCCCCTCCCGACCGGCTTTTCTTGTCGCTTCGCTTACTCGGTTTCGGCTGCGACGATCTCGAGCAACTCGACGTCGAAGATCAGCACCGAATTGGGGCCGATCTTCCCCTGCCCGCGGTCCTTGTAGGCCAGCTCGGAAGGAATGTAGAGCTGCCATTTCGACCCGACCTTCATCAGCGGCAACGCCTCGACCCACCCCTGAATCACGCCGTTGATCGCGAACTCGGCTGGAGTGCCGCGCTGAATCGAGCTGTCGAAAACCGTACCGTCGATCAACCGACCCTCGTAGTGCACGCGAACCGTGTCTGAGGTGCTCGGCATAGGGCCGTCGCCCTCGGTCACGACTTTGTACTGCAGGCCGGATGGGCGGCCGACCACTCCTTCCTTGCCTGCGTTGGCGGTCAGGAACGCTTCGCCATCCTTCTTGTTGCTTTCGGCCATGGCGGCGAACTTGACCTGCTGCTCCTGTTGAACTCTCTGCTGCAGCTCCTGGAGAGCCGTTTGGATCTCCTCCTCATTGAGCAGGGCGGTGCTCCCGGCGACGGCGTCGCGCAGCCCTTGCGCGATGAAGTCAACGTTGATGGCGACACCCTGATTCAGCATGTTGCGACCGAGGTTGAGACCGATACCGTAGCTGGCTCGGTCCTCGAGCGACTCGGGTTTTTCGCCCTCCGCGCCGGCGACACTTGCCGCCCCCAACGCGAGCGACAGACAAAGTACTAGAACAGATCTCATGAAACTCCTCCGAATTCTCTTTCTTGTAGTTTGGAACTGGACCGGCTCCGGCAGGAAGCCGGAGCCCTAGCCTATCGCGGAACGTATCCGCGCAGGGCTCGCACCTCGGCTCCCGGCCGGGCAACCCGAACCTCGACCGTGCGAAACGCTCGATCGTCGCTGGGTACCGGCTGATAGGCGAGAAAATACTTCGATCTCAAATCCGTCTGAATCGTCTTGTAGATGGCTTCCAGCTCCGCGACCGTGTCGATGAGAAAGGCCCGGCCACCGGTCTCCTCGGCAAGCCGGTGCAACTCGGCCTTGCCGCGCCGGGTCATGCCCTTTTCAACGCCGATGGTGTAGAGCGTCACGCCGCTCGCCAGGGCGAATTCTCGGGCCTCTTCGAAGGTCGCCTTGCTCCGGCGGTCCTCGCCATCGGACAGAATGAGAAGCGCTCGCTGCCCCTTGAGCCCACGAAAGTTATAGAGCGCGAAAAGAATGCTGTCGTAGAGGGCCGTGCCCTCACCGGCCTTGATACCCGCAAGAGCGCCGGTCAATCGATCCAAGTCGGAGGTAAAGCCCGTGGCCAAGCGCGGCCGATCGGCAAAGGTGACCACCGCAGCGCGATCCTGGGGGCGCATCGCACGCTCGAAGAAGCGCACCGCCGCATCTCGCACCGGTTCCATGCGCTCGGCCATCGACGCCGACGTGTCGATCAGCAGCCCGGCATAGATCGGCAAGTTATCGAGATGCTCGAAGCGCAGGATCTGCTGTTCCTCGCCGTTCTCGAGAATCCTGAACTCTTCGCGCGCCAGTTCGGGAAGGGGCAGGCCTCGGCCGTCGAGGACGGAGGCGAAGACCTCGATCATGCGAACGTCGATCTTCTCGAGATAGTCGGCTCCATTCAAGATCGCGACGTCCTCGGTCATGTTGCCGTCTTCGAGCAAGGCCACGACTCGAACCACGACCAGATCGTCGTGAAGAAGCGGTATCGACGTCGTAAAGGGTTCTTGGAAGAGCGCGGCTACCCGTTGATCGTCACGGTAGAACTCGACCCGCTCCAGAAGGCTCCCCTCCGGAGTCTCGACGTTGGCGCGCGCCGCGACCGCACCCGAGTGCCGAGAGCCCCACTGGGGCTCGATAAGGCTGATCGAAAAACCGTACTCTCCCGGGTTGAGCAGCAAGGCGTCGGTGGCGAGCTCTCGATCCGAGGCATCGAGCGCAACCGCTCTGACCGTCATCGTCTCCGGCAGTTGACCGAGATCCAGCTCGACGCTGAACGGCGGCCGGGTCTTGGTCAGAATCGGCCGATCCTCGAGATAGAACCGAACCTTGGCGACGCCCCTACCATCCACTCTCGCCGCGAAACGAGCGTAGCCACGCTGTAGGTCTTTGCCCTCCGCCACCAGCTGGAGCGACACCGGAACCGCCTCCGCCTCCACCTCACCCTCGCCTTCGGAAGGGCGAGGGCCGAGCGCGACGGAGATTCCGCCCAACTCGGAAGGCTGCGGGACGGTGAGCTCTCGCTCCAGGCGGCTCGCACCACCGCCGTGAATGTCTTCGAGCTTGAGCACCATCCGATAGGAGCCCGCCCGCAGCCAGCGCTCGAAGACCAGGGGCAGCTCCGCGCCACCGGCTTCCGCCTCGGGTACGTCGAAGACGTACTTGAACGACTCGAACAGCTCTCGGTCGCGCAGGATCTCGCCGGTGAGTGAAAAATTGTAACTGCGCCGGCCGGCGAGCTCGACCACCTCCGCCTTGGCTCGCGGCACTTCCAAGGTGGCGCGAACGATCACCCGCTGCTGGTGCAGCCCCGGAAACTCGAATGTAAGTCCCGCCTCGAACTGCTCGCGATCGGGCTCGACGTCGGTCGAGAACGCCTTGAACGTGCCGAGCCACTCGGGATCGAGGTTGGGCAAGTCGTTGGCCGCTTGAATATCCATCTCGCCGGTCATTTCGAACTGCCGAAACTCGAAAAGCAGGCGCTCGATGTCATCCCTCACCTCCGTGCAGCGGTCGCGCATGAGCTGCCAGAAGTCGGCGGACGTCGTGTTCTGGCGAGCCACGAACCGCACCAGGACACTGTAGCCCTCGAGCGGCCGCCACAAGCGAAACGGCCCGGCTCCGCCCGGTTGATAGAAGAAGAGCTTGAGCTGACCTCTGGCGTGCTCGCTGTAGCCATAGGTCCAAAGCTGCACCGGCCACAGCAGGAGGCCACAGTCGGTTTCTTCGATCGAAGAGGGCTCGCCGTTGAAGGTGTGCACCTTGCGGCGTTCGTCACGCTGCGACGGGTAGAGCTCTCTGGCTTCTTGCAAGCGGACCAAGTACTGGCCCTTGAAGCGGTTGTCCGGAGTCTCGGGATCGGGATCTCTGGACTGCCAGAAACGCCGAATAAACGAGTCTCGCTGGTGATCCTTGTCGAGCGCGAGAAACGCCTTGCGCTCGTTTTTCAGAATGATGAACTCGACGTCCTCGAGCCACTGCTGATACTCCGCGGGGAGACGCTTCTCCTCCTTCGCCGCGGCAAGCGGAACCGCGGTGAGGGCTACCAACGTCACGGCGGCGGCGAGCCGACCGAACCTCACGGCTACGAACGCCGCTTTCCGGCGGACCGGACGACTACGCTTGAATTGCATCATGTTTTGAAAGATGCCATTTCTGTGCCATCGCCGGCAGCCACTCAGGCCGGCTCGATCCGTTTGTAGTGTTTCAGATGGCAGCCTCCCAGGCCAGGCCGGGCGCCGCCAGACGAGCCGAGGAGCGCTGCAACCTGGCTGCTAGACTCCGGCCGTGCTTCTTCGGGTGCAAACAGCGGACGGGGAGACACTCCAGCATCGTGCCGAGGACGACGAGGTGACCGTCGGCCGGTCGTCGAGCGCCCATCTGACCCTCTCCGACCGCTTCCTGTCGCGGGTCCACGCCCGCTTCTATCGCGTCGACGACGAATGGTGGGTCGAGGACCTCGGATCTCGCAACGGTACTCACCTGAACGACCAGCGACTCGAAGAGGCGGCCCAGGTCAAGGCCGGCGACACCATCCGGATCTCCGGCTGCGTCATCACGGTCGAGTTCGACGACCCCGGCAAGAGCTCGGGATCCACCGACTGGGGCGCGACTATCTTCAGAGCCGCCTCCGACCTGCTCCAGACCGACGCCCCGGCCGCGGTGGCCGCATCGCCGGACGACCTGCGTGGCTATGCCGAGAGGCTGCGGGTCCTGAACGAGGTGCACCACGCGCTGAGCCGACCGATTTCTCTGCAGGAGCTGCTCGACCTCATCCTGGATCGCGCCTTTGAACATGTCGGTTGCGAGGAGGGCGCCATCTTCCTGCGTGAAAGCAACGGCAAATACGAGCGCGCCGCTATCCGCAGCACCAACACGGAAAGCGGCGAGTACCTCTATTCGGTGACTCTGCTGCGTGAAGTCGGCGACAAGGGGCTGGCTGCGCTGGTCCTCGATGCGGGAGCCGACGAACGCTTCCGCGACGCGATGAGCATCATGAGCTCCGGGGTCCGGAGCCTCGTCGCTGCTCCGTTGATGGACCCTGAAGGCTCACTCGGCCTGATCGTCCTCAACTCGCGGCTGCACAAGCGTCAATTCACCGAAGACGACATGTCGTTGCTCACGTCGCTGGCTTCGGTCGCCGCGCTGCGCATTCGTAATGTCGCACTGGCCATCGAAGCGGCGGAGCGTCAACGGCTCCAGGAGGAGCTGGACCTGGCCCGGCGGATCCAGGTCGCCCTGCTGCCGGCGTCGCTGCCTGAGATCGAAGGCTATGAGCTCTGCGGCACGAACCTGCCGTCACGGGGTGTCTCCGGCGACTTCTACGAGATCGTCCCTCGAGAGAGCGACTACTTCCTGCTCATCGCCGACGTCTCGGGAAAGGGAATCGCCGCGTCCCTGTTGACCGCTTCCTTCGAGGCGCTCGCCGCTGGCCCTATCGAGGACGGGGCGCCGCCCGAGCAGGTCACCGCCCGGGTCTCGAAAAGGCTCTTCGAGCGCACCCCGCCGGCCAAATACGCAACCGCCTGGCTGGGCACGCTCGACCACCGAACCGGAGCGGTTCGCTACACCAACGCCGGGCACAACCCGGCCCTCCACGTCCGCTCCTCGGGCGAGGTCGAGATTCTCGGGCCCACCGGAGTGCCCGTCGGCCTCCTGCAGAACTCCTCCTACGAGGCCTCCGATATCACTCTCGAATCGAACGATCTCCTGCTGCTGTACACCGACGGCATTACCGAGTCCGAGGACCATGACGGAGAGGAATTCGGCCTCGAGCGCTTAATGGAATTTTGCCGTGAGCATCGCGATTTGGCACCCAAGGAGTTCGCTCGGGCCTTGGAGACAGATCTGGATAGCTTCACTCGTGGCCAGCCCGCCGCAGACGACCGCACCGTGGTCGTCCTGCGCCGGACCTCCGACTAGTGGCCCGTAACACTCGAAGCGATACCGGATTGCCGAGCCATTCGTCGTCGAGGTCAAGGCGCGCCGACGCAGTCATAGCGGTGCCTATGTCGAGGAGGCGCAACCTAGAGATCGGCGACCAGGGCCGGCCAGGTAATATCGCTTTGGGTGTGACAGGCCACTAGATACCCCCAGATACCCCGCGGTCCGGGAGCCGATCTGAAAAAAGTCTTGCTTCCGCGCAGGCAACTCCCGTGCTACGATTTTGTGGCCGGGCCGCCTCTGAGGCTCGGACCTCGATTCGACACCAACAAGCCATTGCCAGGACAAACCGGAGTCGGACTCTAGGAATCAGAATTCGTTTGGTTTAGGATTATCCTATTCATCAGCCAACCTGGAGGGTTTCTCCGTCCTGGAGGAGCTTCCCAACACCGATGACGGAAGGAGTTTGAATGAACAAATCAGAAATGGCCGAAAAGCTGGCGAAGAAGTGTGACATCTCGCAGTCCAAGGCCCTCGAGTGTGTCAATGCGATCTTCGAGACCAAGCCCGGCCACGGAATCATCGCGATCGAGCTCGACGGCGGTCGCAAAGTGCAGATCGGCGGCTTCGGCAGCTTCGACACCAAGCGTCGCTCGGCGCGCAAGGGTCGCAACCCAGCCACGGGTGAGACCATCCAGATCGCCGCGAAGAAGTACGCCACGTTCAAGGCAGCCAAAGGGCTCAAGGACCGAGTAGCCGACTAGTCCGTCTTCGGTACGCTTGCAAAGGGCCCCGGCGCTTCGGTGCGTCCGGGGCTTTTCTTTGTCATCGGTAACCAACGGACGTGCCTTTCCCTTACTACCGCCGGCTTAATCGCGCGGACCAGGCGATTTACCGGGCCAGCGACCGGATCCACAGAATCGACCTCCCGTCCCCGGAGCGTTGCCGGGGTGCGGTCGCGGCCGTCGCAACCGCTCTCGCGGCGGAGCGCCGCGCCGACCTCACTCTCGCCTGCCAGGAGCTCTCCGACGAGCTTCTCGCCCAGCTGGAAATCGAGCCGGTCACCGTCAGAGTCCTCGCGGTGCGACCGAGTCGAGACTGGGGCGAGCTGCAAGGCTTGTACGAGCCGGCCGAGGACGGCTCAGACGCTCGCGTGAGTCTTTGGATGAGGACCGCGCAGCGCAAGAACCCCGTCGCGTTCAAGACGTTTCTGCGAACCCTGCTCCACGAGCTCGGCCACCATCTCGATTACGAGCTGCTCGAGCTCGAGGACAGCTTTCATACCGAAGGCTTCTTCAAGAGGGAGTCGAGCCTCTTTCACCAGATCGCCGGAGGCAAAACCAGTCGGGAGGGGACATGATGGAATCATGTCCCCGATGTCCCCGACGGCTACCCCACCAGGCGTGAGACGGTCCGGGACGCGAAGCGGGTCGGGAGCGACACGCTGACGTTCACGCCGTGGCTGCCACGCTCTCTGACCTCGACCTTCAGGTAGCGACCCTCCTTGGCGACACGGACGTAATCGCCGTGGTCCTCGACCTCGACGAAGGTCACGTCCGGGCAGTCGTCGATGACCTCCATGATCGCTCGCAGCGCCGGACCGTACTCGCCGATGTCGAGCTCGATATCGTCGAAGGCGAACTCTCCGGTAGTCAGAGCGGCGTCCACCACGGCCATCGGGACCGGGATCGCGATGTCGGGTCCCCGAGGGTTGTCGACCCTGACCGTAAGCACCCCGCCCCAGGCGTACACCGCCCCCACGAGCAGCACCCAGCCGAGAACGCAGAGTCCGAACGCGGCTCCGACGGCCAGAAGGGCCTTCTTTGCAGTCGACATGATCCTTCTCCTACGAACGCGTGTTTCTATCTGGACGATTCCGGCGTGTCATCGATCCAGACCCTCACCCGGTCGCTGCCGTCGTGAACCGAGACAAGGTCGCCGCCACCGCTGTCGGCGAGGGCCTGCACCGCGGCCGTCAAGTTGATCTCGTCGCCGGCGAAGATCGCATCCACGACGGCCAACGGCACTTGCACATCGACCGATTCGTCCCCGTCATCGGCTCGGACCTCGACGTAGACGAATCCGCTCTTCTTCCAGACCTTGACCGTCTCACCGTCGTCTTCGACGGTCACGAAGGTCATGTCCGGGCTGCTCTTGACCTCGGCCCACAGTTCCCGCATCTCTTCGAGGTCCACTCCGTGACGGCCGCGGTGATGCTGCCATCGCAGCTCTTCATGGAGAGGGAGCATCGGCAAGGCCTTTTCCGCGAGTGCCAGCGGCAGATTGACCGAGACCTTGGCGCCGCCGCCTTCGTCCACGGTGACGTGGAGCCAGAGGTTGCTGGCGGAGAA
>CALZIK010000023.1 GCA_945787635.1 Thermoanaerobaculia bacterium
CCGAAGGCCGAGGACGGAGAGTAGTCGGGAATGCGGGGGCGCGTAAGCGCCCCCGCTTGATTCGACATAGACCTCGGAATCATGAGACCACAACAAGGATTTCAGCTCATCGAGCTCATTCTCGTGCTGGCGCTCATCGTGCTCGTGGCGGGGATTGGTTTGCCCTGGGTCACGAGCGGCGCGACTTCGCTCGAGCTCGACCTGGCCTCGGCGGAGGTGGCTAGCGCGCTCCGTCTCGCTCGGGCCGCGGCGATCCGGTTGGGTGTCAAGGTGGGCGTCAAGTTTCGTGAACAAGACAAGGGTGTCTTTACCTTCACTCTCTATCGCGACGGTGACGGTGACGGCGTTTTGACCAGAGACATCGAGTCCAGGGTCGACCCCCCGGTCGGACTACCCCGCAATCTTCATCATCTCGGCCGACGGATTCGGCTTGGATTCCCGCTCGGTCCCACGCCGAGGGATCCCGGCAATCACCGCCGCCGGCTACCGCCCGATCCCGTCCGCTTCAACCGCTCGGATCTCGCCTCGTTCGGTCCGCTCGGTGGGTCGACTCCGGGCTCGATCTATCTCACCGACGGCCGATCGCGACTGGCCGCGGTACGACTTTTCGGTCGCACGGGCAAGGTCAAGATTCTGCGCTACGACGTCGAATCCGAGACCTGGCGCTGAGCGGCCATGAAAGCCTTGACCGAAAAAGCAGGGGTGGAGTAGATTCCTCTCGCTTTGAGCGCCATCGTCGTCATCACAACCGTCGGGACCGAAGAGGAAGCCAACAGCCTCGCCGGGGAGCTGGTGGGTCGCCGGCACGCTGCCTGCGTCAACGTCATTCCGATTCGCCGGTCCGTCTACCGGTGGCAAGGCAAGCTCTGCGAAGACAGCGAGCTCATGCTTCTCATCAAGAGCGTTGAAGACGAGTATCCGGCGATCGAAGCCGCGATTCAAGAGCTCCACAGCTACGAGCTGCCGGAGATTCTCCGTTTTGCGGTTCAGGGAGGCGAGGAGCGGTTCCTGGCGTGGCTGGCCGAGTCGGTTCAGAAGAACAGCGCGCCGGCGCCGGCCCAGGGCTCCTAGAGCGCCGACAGGGCCTGCTCGAGATCCGCCAGCAGGTCTTCGCGGTCCTCGATTCCGACCGAGACCCGGACCAGCCCTTCGCTGATGCCGAGCTCTGCCTGCCGCTCCGGCGGCACCGAGGCGTGGGTCATCGAGGCCGGGTGCGAGATCAGGGTCTCGACTCCGCCCAGGCTCTCGGCGAGGCTGAGCAGCTCGAGCCGGTCCAGAAAGGTCTTGGCGGCTGAGCGGCCGCCAAGCTCGAACGCGATCAACGCGCCGAAACCGGACGCTTGTTTCTTCTGGGTCTCGTGTCCGGGATGATCGGAAAGCCCGGGGTAGAGCACCGAGCGAACCTTGGGATGGCCCGCCAGGAACCGGGCGACGGCGCGGCCGTTGACCTCGTGCCGTTCCATGCGAACGGCGAGAGTCTTCAGGCCCCTCAAAACCAGAAACGAGTCGAAGGGGCTGAGAATGGCGCCCTCCGACCTTTGCACGAAGCCGAACCACTCGGCGTCCTTGTCGTGCTTGCTGACCAGCGCCCCGCCGATCGAGTCGCTGTGGCCGTTCAAGAACTTGGTGGTCGAGTGGATCACAAAATCGGCGCCGTGCTCGAGCGGCAGCTGAAAATAGGGCGACATGAAGGTATTGTCCACGGCCAGCTGGGCCCCACGCGCGTGAGCAATCTCGGCGGCGCCGGCGATGTCGGTGACCTCGATCATCGGGTTGGTGGGCGTTTCGATGTAGACGAGCTTGGTCTCAGGTGTGATGGCGCGCTCAATCGTTGTCAGGTCGGGCGAGTCCACCCAGGAGAACGAAAGGTCGTAGCGCTCGAGGATGTGGTGAAAAAAGCGATAGGTGCCGCCGTACACGTTGCGCGAGCAGACGACGTGCTCACCGGCCTTGACCAGGGTCAGCAGCGTCGCAATGGCCGACATTCCCGATGCGAAGGCATGGCAGGCAAGTCCGCCTTCGAGCGATGCGATATTCGCCTCCAGAGCCTCGCGGGTGGGATTCTGAACGCGCGCGTACTCGTAGCCCTTGTGGACTCCGAGCTCCTCGTACATGTAGGTCGAGGTCTGGTAGATCGGGATCGTGACCGAACCGGTGACCGGGTCGGGGGACTGCCCGGCATGAATCGCGCGGGTGGAAAAGCCGAGGTTCCTGGAATCGCCTTTCACGAAGGTGTCTCCTCAACGAAAAACGTCGGCCGAAGCGGACCGACGTGGGCAGGCCGGCGAGATTCTAGCAGCGCTTCGATGGGGCTCGGGAGAAGGCGGTGCTTCGGGACGACGCGACCGAGACCGCGGACAAACCACTGTCGGCTACTAGAATACCGACCATGAATGAGAACGTGACCACTTTCAGTCCGATTCGCTGGCAGGACGGCGGCCTGAAGCTCCTCGACCAGACCCGGTTGCCGCGTGAGGAGACCTGGCTGGACTGTGACCGACCCGAAGATGTCGCGGCTGCGATTTACCGTTTGAGTGTTCGTGGCGCTCCGGCCATCGGGGTCACGGCGGCCTATGGTCTGGTGGTGGGCTTGGACACGCGCGCAGACGATCAGAGCTTGGAGGAGCGCTTCGTCGAGGTGTCGGAGCTCTTGGGCGCGACCCGGCCGACCGCGGTCAACCTGCATTGGGCCCTCGAGCGCGGCCGCGAGGTGTTCGACCAGACCGGCGGATTGCCCGACGACAAGAGAATTGCCGGACTGCTGGCGTGGGCGCACGAGCTCCATGCCGCGGACGTGGCTTCGAATCGACGCATGGGCGCGCACGGAGCGACCCTATTCACGGCCGGCGACCGGGTGCTCACGCACTGCAACACGGGCGCGCTCGCCACCGCCGGCTACGGTACCGCTCTGGGAGTCATCCAGGCGTCTCACGACCAGGGCAAGGTCTCCCAGGTTTGGGTCGACGAGACCCGGCCGCTTCTGCAGGGCGCGCGCCTGACAGCCTGGGAGCTGCAACGCCTCGACATTCCGTTCAAGGTCGTGACCGACTCGAGTTGCGGCACGCTCATGGCTCGCGGCCTGGTCGACCGTGTCGTGGTAGGTGCCGACCGGATTGCCGCCAACGGCGACGCCGCGAACAAGATCGGTACCTACACCGTAGCGGTCCTGGCGAACCGGCACAACGTGCCGTTCTATGTTGCCGCGCCGCTGTCGACTATTGATCGGTCGACGCCGACCGGCAGCGAGATTCCCATTGAAGAACGCTCGGCCGATGAGGTCACCGAGGTCTTCGGTACGACGATCGCACCGGCGGCCGCGCCGGCGGCCAACTTCGCTTTCGACGTGACTCCCAACGAGCTGATCGCGGCGATCATCACCGATGCCGGCGTGCTCGAGCCGCCCTTCACGCAGTCGATCGCGCGCGCGTTCGCGCAACAGGCAGGCTAGTACTGCTGGACACAACTACAGTGACGTATTGAAGCGCGCTGCTTCGGCGGTGGCGGCGTAGCGCTCCCTGCGACATAGCTACGGCCATGACTCGGTTTCGCGCCTTGCCAGCGCCGTCCATCGCGCCACTCTACGTAACCGTACCTGTGACCAGCAGTACTAGGTGATCGCGGTCAGGCGATGGTCCTGCGGGCCTTCGACGCTCTCGACCGCGACTCCGTGATCGGCCAGGTAGCCGAGGCCGTTCTTGCCGGCATAGCCGCCGCCGACGACGATGACTTTCGTGATGCCGGCGTGGTGGATGAGCTTCGCACACAGCATGCAGGGCTCACCCGTGATCAGCAGCCAGGCGCCCTTGGTCGGCACGCCGGAGGCGGCGCAGTTGCAGACCACGTTCATTTCGGCGTGGTGACAGCCGATCTCCATGTGGGTCCCGGATTGGATCTCCTGACTGTCTCGCAGGCAGACCTCGCCGCCGCAGAGCTCGCCACCGCCGCGCGGGCCGCCGTTGTATCCGTCCATCAGGGTGACGTTGCGCTCGGGGTCGAGAAGAAGGGCGCCGAATTTGCGCCGCGGACAGTTCGAGGCCTTGGCCAGCGCCAGGCACTGCTCGATACGAATGCGGATGTGCTTCTCTTTCATCTCGACTCAGTTGTCACTCGCTGAGCGGTTCGTGGCATCTCCATCTCGTCACCGACCCGGCGCCGGCCCGTCACGGGTCGGTGCCGAAAGCGGCTGTTCCTCGCTCCTACTCGCCGGCGTCCGATCCCTGCACGACTGCAGACTCCTGCCGGCGGGGAATCGGGAACCCGCGGTCGCGCATGAGGGCCTCCATTTCGGGATCGCGGCCGCGAAACGTGCGATAGGCCTCGGCCGGGTCGACGGCATTGCGAACCGTGAACAAGTTCTCAACGAGCTTGTTGGCCATGTCTTTGTCGTAGAAACCACCCGGAGCCTGCTGGAAGGCCTCGGCCGCGTCGGCGGTGAGGACATCCGCCCAGATGTAGCCATAGTAGCCGGCGGCGTAGTTCTCGTTGTTGAAGATGTGGCCGAACTGCGGACTGCGGTGGCGCATCGGGATTTCATCCGGCATCCTGAGCTCGGTGAGTGCCGCTCTCTCGAAGGCGTCGACGTCGAGTCCTGCCGGGTCCATCATGTGGTACTTCATGTCCATCAGGGCGCAGGCCAGATACTCGGTGGTCGCGAAGCCCTGGTTGAACGCCTTGGCCTTCTTTATCTTGGCAACCAGCTCGTCCGGGATCGGGTCGCCGGTCTCATGATGAACGAGAAACCGGTCGATCACCTCGTCGGTGAGCAGCCATCTCTCCAAGAGCTGGGACTGAAACTCGGTGTAGTCCCGAACGCCGCCGTTGAGAGTCGGGTAGGCGACGCTGGAGGAGAGATAGTGCAGCGCATGGCCGAATTCGTGAAACAGGGTCGAGGCGTCGTCCCATGAAACCAGCACAGCCTCTCCCGGGGCACCCTTGATGAAGTTCGAGTTGTTCGAGCCGAGAACGGTCTTCTTGCCATCGAAGGTTTCGTGGCCGCGATAGGTCGTGGCCCAGGCGCCAGAACGCTTGCCGGTGCGCGCGTAGGGGTCGAGATACCAGAGCCCGACGAGATCGCCGGAGGTCTTTTTGGAGACCTCCCAGACCCTGACGTCCTCGTGAAAGACGGGCACGGAACCTTCCGGAACCGGGTTGAAGGTGAAATCGAATAGCTCGCCGGCGACAAAGAACATGGCCTCGCGCAGCTTGTCCAGCTGTAGGTACTGCTTGACCTCGTCGGAGTCGAGATCGTATTTCGCCTTGCGGACCTTCTCGGCGTAGTAGCGATAGTCCCAGGGCTCGATGGTGATGCCGGCGCCTTCGGCGTCGGCAATCGCCTGCATGTCGGCGACCTCCTCCTTGACCCGCGCCAGCGCCGCCGGCCAGACCGTTTCCATCAACTCGAGCGCTCGCTCCGGGGTCTTGGCCATTCGGTTCTCGAGTCGCCAGTCGGCGTAGTTGGCGTGGCCGAGAAGCTGAACGCGCTCGTGACGCAGTCGCAGGATCTTGGGAATCAGGGCATTGTTGTCGTGTTCGTCACCGTTGTCGCCACGGGAATAGTAGGTCCGCAGACCTTCTCGCGCAGGCCGCGCTCGGTGGAGAAGGTCAGGAACGGATCCATCGAAGAACGGGTGTTGGTAATCGCGTACTTGCCCTCGTGGCCACGCTCTGCCGCGGCTGCCGCCGCGGCTTTGATGAAGGAGTCGGACAGGCCGCTCAGCTGGTCCTCGGTGAGGTACTCGACGTAGCCTTCCTCGTCGGCGAGCACATTGTTCGAGAACTTCGAATGAAGCTCGGCCAGTTCCTGGTTGATCGCCGCATAGCGCTCCTTGGCCTCGTCGTCGAGGGTTGCGCCGTCGCGCGCGAAGCCGTCGTAGACGAGCCACACCAAGCGCTTCTGGTCCGGACGCAACGAATTCATCTCGTCGCTTTCGTAGACCGACTTGATGCGCTCGAAGAGAGCCGTGTTCTGGGTGATCTGGGAACGGAACTGGGCGAGCTCGGGAGCCATCTCCTGCTGCACCGCCCGCGATTCCGGTGTCGATCGGTTCGATCGCCAGATTCCCCAGTAGGTGAAGATCCTCCCGATATCGCGGCCCGAGCGCTCCAGGGCGACGATGGTGTTCTCGAAAGTCGGCGGCTCGGGGTTGGCGGCGATCGCGTCGATCTCTTCCAGATTCATCGCCATGCCGGTTTGAAGCGCCGGCTTCAGGTCCTCGATTTCCATCCGATCGAATTCCGGCACGCCTCCGTAGGGACCGGTCCACTCTTCCAGCAGGGGGTTTTCGACTTGTTCGAGCTTCGATTCGGAGTCGGTCTGGGACTCGGAGACGGTGGAGGTGTCCATGGATTCCGGGGCGCTCACGGTATTGCTCGCGCAGCCAACGATGAGAATCGCCGCGACCGCGAGAACGAGTGTTTGGAGTCTCTGGTTCTGGTTCATCATGCTTCCTTCTCCCTCGGCGAAGCCTACCAGTGGAGCGGGCGGTTTGGGTTCATCGCGAGAGGAGGTTGGCGCCGGCAAGCGACCGCTCAGGGAGCGACCAGAGAGCGCAGAAAGTGAATCAGTGCCCAGGCGCGATGGTCGCTCAGGGCCCGGCTCTCGCCTTCGGTCATCGAGCGGAGCGCAGCCGCGTCCGGCTGTTCGGCGAGGTACCTTCCGAGCTCCTCGAGCTCGGCGGCAGAGAAGGCTCCGCTCAATCCGTCGAGGTTGCCGGCGCTCTCGCGTGAGAACACGAGGGCGGTCGAGTACGAGGGCATGGGCGAGCCCGCCAGCCCCGTGTGCAAGAGGCGATAGAGATCCTGGTCCTCCCCGCCACACTTGAATCGCCCCGGCCGGGTGAAGTTGTAGACGCGGATGCGATTGCCCCAATCGTCGAGCAGTGCCTTCGCCGCCGGCCCGTCGCCACGACCCTCGACGCCGTGACAGGTCCAGCATCTCAGCAGCCGGTAGACTTGCAGGCCCTCGGCCACACTTTGATCGCTCGAGGGCGCCGGCGCCGGCACCTCGAGGCATCGCGGAGTCGGTTGAACGGCGAAGGACGAAGACAGGCTCTTGACGTATTCGACCACGCTTCGCCGGTCGACTTCGGAGAGCGCCTCCTCGTAGCCCTTCATGGGGGTTCCGGGAAGGCCGCGCGTGACGACCCGCAGCAGGTCCTCGTCGGTGGGCAGGCTGCCGCTCGGCGTGCACCGGCACTTGAACGAGCCCAGAGTGAAATCACGCGGCTTGAAGCCGAGCCGTCGAGCCCTTTCGCCGTCGCCCCGGCCCTCATTGCCGTGACACTCGAGACAGTTGTCGCGGTAGACCTTCTTGCCGCGGTCTAGTGAAACGTCCGGGTCCGAGCTCGCGCGGGCTCCCGGGGCGGCGAGGAGCGCAAACAGGGCCGAAAGCAACATGGCCGGGAGAGCTGGGCGCCGAGCGACAGACACGACCCGACACGTTAGCAGAGGGCATGGAACAGTTCGCGCCTGTTACCGTATTGAACCTTGGAGGCCGAGGGAGCCTCCGTAGGTATACACGCGGGCACGGGCCGCACTTACTCCGGGAGAGACCGACATGAAGAAACTAAATAGAAACGGCGTGCGAAGCATTCTGGCAGGCGCCTGGCGCGGCGTCGGCAGGGCGCGGCGGTTCACGATGGACGTGCTCTTTCTCGCGCTCGTGGTCGCGGTCCTGGTCTTGGCCTTGCGCAGCGACAAGCCCGAGGTTCCCGATTCCACCGCTCTCGTGATCGCCCCCAAGGGGCAGATCGTCGAGCAGCTCGCCGGCGACTCGATCGAGCTCGCCAAGGGCAAGCTCACAGGCTCTGCCCAGCCCGAAACTCTCGGGCGGGATCTCGTGCGGACGATTCGGGCGGCGAAGGACGATGAGCGAGTCAAGGCCCTGCTGCTTGACCTCAACAGTCTGACCGGCGCCCGGCCCGCCATGCTGCAGGACCTCAAAGCCGCGATCGAGGAGTTCAAGGAGTCCGAGAAGCCCGTGATCGCGACCGCGGACATGTATCTGAAGACGCAGTACTACCTGGCCTCGACGGCCGACGAGATCTACCTCGCCGACATGGGAGTCGTTCTGCTGGACGGTTACGGGCGATTTCGCGCCTACCATCGTGAGGGTCTCGAACGGCTCGAGGTCGACAGCAACGTCGTTCGGGTGGGCGAGTTCAAGTCCGCGGTCGAGCCCTACCTGAGAGACAGCATGTCGGATGAGGCCAAGGAAGCGAACCTCGAGTGGCTCGGGGATCTCTGGAGCTCCTATCTGGCGGACGTCGCCGCCGGGCGGGGCCTGACACCGGAGACGTTGACCGAAGGTGTCGACAACCTGAACGCGCACCTGGCCGAGGCCGACGGCGACATCGCGCGGCTGGCGCTCGACAGCGGTCTGGTGGACCACGTCGGCGGGCGGGACCTGCTTCGCCAGCGCATGATCGAGCTGGTCGGAGAGGACGAGGAAGACCAGAGCTTCCATCGCATCGGTCACGCCGACTATCTGGAAGTGGTCGGCCCCGACCTCAAGAAGGGCAAGAGCGGCAAGGTCGCCGTGGTGGTCGCCAAGGGCTCGATTCTCAACGGCAGCCAACCTCCGGGAACCATCGGCGGCGACTCGACGGCGGCCCTGATCCGCCGGGCGCGCAACGACGAGGACGTCAAGGCGGTCGTGCTCCGGGTCGACTCGGGTGGCGGCAGCGCCTTCGCCTCCGAGCTCATTCGACAGGAGTTCGTGCTCGCCCGCGAGGCTGGCAAGAAGGTCGTGGTCTCGATGGCCGGCGTCGCCGCCTCGGGTGGCTACTGGATCTCGACGGCCTCGGACGAGATTTGGGCGAACCCCAACACGATCACCGGGTCGATCGGCATCTACGGCATGCTGCCGACTTTTCAGAAGCCTCTGGCCAAGCATCTCGGCACTCGGATCGACGGCGTCGGCACGACCTGGATCGCCGGGCAGGGCCGGCCGGACCGGGCCCTGGACCCACGCGTCAAAGAGCTCGTGACCCAGGTGATTGAAAAGGGCTACAGGGACTTCCTCGAGCGCGTGGCAGAGGCCCGTGACATGACGACGGAGGAAGTCGACAAGATCGCCCGAGGCCGCGTCTGGAGCGGCCTGGACGCCCTTGAGATCGGTCTGGTCGACAAGCTCGGTGGTCTGGATGAGGCGATCGCTTCGGCCGCCGAGCTCGCCGAGCTCGGCGATGACTACTCGGTCGAGTACGTCGAAGAAGAGCTCGACTGGAAGGACCGCATTCTCGCCGACGTTCTCTCGAAAGTGGCCGATCGCTTCGAGGCCGTCGGCCGGACCGAACGCTCGTCACTCGAGAAGCTGGCGCTGGGCACACTGGAGGAGTACGAGAACGCCCTGGCCGGTTTCGACGACCCTTTTGGCATGTACGCGTATTGCTTCTGCGAGGTGGAGTAGCGAGAGGCCGGAAGGCGCGTCCCGCGCGCGTGGGGGTCGGTGATTGAAGGTCAGGTAGACCGTACTGGATTCGAACCCGTGTTGGCCGAAGTGCTACAGACATCACGGCCGTTGATTCGAGTCTCTTCCTGGTTGCGATACTGGTCCTCCACGATGGTGGTTTTCCGGCCAGGCTTCGGTCGTCGGCTCTTGAAGCTAGTTGTCGGCGCTGTTCTCCTGCCGGTGGCCTTGAGAGCCGGCGACGATCCGTCGAGCCGGCTGAATCAACTCGTCGAGAAGTACTACGAGGAGTCGCTTGAGCGCCATCCGCTGGTCGCGACCTATAACGGGGACCATCGCTTCGATGATCGGCTGACGATCGATATCGCGCCCGAGCATCGTGCGCGGGCGTTGGCGGTCGAGCGGAGGTTTCTTGTCCAGACCGATGCCGTCGATCGGGCTGATCTCGACCCGGCCGACCGACTGACGCTCGAGCTCTTCGTATACGGTCGCAGGCAAGCCATCGAGGCTCTCGGTTTTCCGGACCACTTGCTGCCGGTCGATCACCTGCAAAGCCTGCCGGTGCTGCTGGCGGTGCTCGGCGGCGGCGGCTCGGTGCAGCCGTTTCGGACGATGAAAGACCACGACAACTGGCTCGCGCGCCTCGAAGGCTGGAGACCGTGGGTCGAGCAGGCGATCGAAAATATGCGCACGGGGCTCGAAGCGGGCGTAGTGCAACCTCGGATAGTGATCGAGCGGGTGCTGCCGCTTCTTGCGGCCCAGGTCGTCGAGGATCCGCGGGCGAGCGTCTTCTACGGCCCCATCGAGCGGATGCCGGCGGCGATCACAGGTCCCGAGCGCGAGCGGCTCGAGGCCGCCTACCGGGCCGCCATCCGGGATCGGGTGGTGCCGGGGTACGCGCGACTGCGCGACTTCCTCGCTCGGGAGTACCTGCCGCATTGCCGCGATTCGGTCGGCCTGTCCGATCTTCCCGGCGGCCCCGACTGGTACGCGTTCCGGGTTCGCGCCGAGACTGCGACCGAGCTGACACCCAAGGAGGTCCACAGCATCGGCCGGCGGGA
>CALZIK010000024.1 GCA_945787635.1 Thermoanaerobaculia bacterium
CCGTGACAGCAGAACTACGTCGTAGAGTTCGCCCGACCCCTCCAGATGCTCTCGAATGGAGGTCAGAAAAGGAGCGCACAGGACTTCTACTCCTTCGGCCTGAAGGTTCCGGCAGTAGGGCTCGGTCTTCTGGAGATTGTGGGGAATGAAGGTGACCTTGAAGCCGAGTTCCCGAAAGATCCGGGTGATCTGGTACATCCGAACGGAGCCTGCATCCTGATCTGGAGCCGGTAACCTATGATCGATGATCAGAGCGCGCTTGGTCACGCCTCTGTCCTTGCTCACATTCGGCTGATGTCCGCTTGCTGGAAGACTGGCCAGTTGCTTTCTCCAACGATCGACCAGTTTGTGCTGGTTATCGACCTGCCAGGATTTCATTCCTGAGGCAACGTCGGTTCCCGCTGTCGCCCCTTCGAAGTGGAATACCTCCGCGGTGGGCTGATAGTAGACTTCCTTGCCGGCCTCTCGAACCCGGAAGGCGAGGTCGGTGTCTTCGTAGTACATCGGACGGAAGTGCCTGTCGAAGCTGCCAATCTCGAGAAAGAGCCTGCGACCGATCATCAGGCACGAGGCCGAGCAGTAATCGACGCTACGAGCGTAGTTGTATTGAGGTTCGGCCGGATTCTGGTGCCTTCCGAAGTTCCACGCGGAGCCGTCCCGCCAAACGATGGCTCCAGCCTCCTGCAATGAACCGTCACCGAAAAGGAGCTTGGCGCCGACAGCGCCGGCGTCCGGAAACTCCTTGAAGGTCGCCAGGAGAGCGTCGATCGCTCCTGTCGGGACAACCGTGTCGTTGTTGAGGAAAAGAAGATACTCGCCCCTGGCTGCTGCCGCCCCGGAGTTGGCGGCATCGATGAAGCCCTTGGCGGAATCGTGCCGCACGACCCGAAGGTTGGGGACGGACGCGAGAACCTCTGCTGTCGCATCGCTGGAACCGTCGTCGACGACGATCACTTCCAGGTCGATGTCCCCGTGACCGGTTGCGAGAGAGTGAAGGCACTGAAGCGTAAACCCAATCTGATTGTGAACCGCGATGACGGCCGACACCAGCGGTGAGCGGATCTCGTCAAACGCTATTCCCTTGGCTCGGACAATGGACCTGAGACTGTGCGCCTCGGTCCGGCGCCGCCACTCGCTCGGCTTAGAGGACTCGACGAAGAAGTCGAGTTCATACGCGGGATGTGTCTTGAGCCCCGTGGCACCTCCGTGCTCGAGGAAATGCAGCAGCGGGTTGAGATTCTGCGCTTTGACCTCAGGGTGCTCTTGCAGGTAGAACGAGCCGTCGAACATCGGGTGAGGGTTGCGGCCTTCGGCGGCGCCGAAAAAAGCGAAGTGCACGAGCGGGTTGAAACCGTGCTCGAAGACCCCTGGGCAAGAGAACTGGGCATAGTGGGCGGTGTCGAACAGCAGATGGGGGTTGCGGCCCTCGACGGCGCCAGTACGCATGTAGTGAGCTAACGGGTTCTCCCCGGTCTCTCGCAACTCGGGGGTTGTCTCGAGGTAGTAGGAGGTGTCGAAGAGCGGATGTGGATCGAGGTCTTCGGCGACGCCGTGCTCGAGATAGTCAGCGAGAAGACTGGACTCGGGCTCTCGGTCGGTCGCCGCGAGCTGTTCGAGGTAGTACGCTGCGTCGAATAGTGGATGCGGAGAGGTCTCACTGCCGGTCTCGAGGAAATGCAGTAGTGGGTTGAGAGCCTTCTCCGCGACCTCAGGGTGCCGGTGCAGGTAGAACGACGTGTCGAAAAGAGGGTGTGGGCTGCGGCCTTCAGCGGCACCGAAGGAAAGGAAGTGCACGAGCGGGTTGGAGCCGTGTTCGAGCACGTGCGGGCACGCCTCCTCCGCATAGTAGCGGGTGTCGAACAGGGGATGCGGGTTGCGGAGCTCAGCAGCGCCCGTGCGCACAAAGTGCACGAGCGGGTTCTCCCCGGATTTTCGCAAGCGGGGATTCGCTTCGAGGTAGTAAGAAGTGTCAAACAAGGGATGTGGATCGAGGCCCTCAGCAACGCCTTGCTCGAGGTAATCAGTAAGGAGATTGGTCTCGGGCACCCGGCCCGTCGCTGCAAGCTGCTCGAGGTAGAACGCGCTGTCAAACAGAGGATGGGGAGAGTTCTCGCGGCCAATCTCGAGGAAGTGCATTAGCGGGTTGAGATCCCTTTCCGCGACCTCAGGGTGCTGCTGCAGGTAGAACGAGGCGTCGAAAAGGGGATGGGGGCTCAGCGCCAGGGCTGCCTCGGCGAGGTAGTGTTCGAGTGGGCGATCGGTGGCTGTCCCACTGTCGAGAAGCAGCCGCTGGTAATGACCTGAATCGAAGAGACCGCTCTCCAGGAGCCTGCGCTTCGGGGATGGTCCGGTTCGAATTGTCAGTGCCCCGTACGTTCGTCGCAGTGCGGCGACCAAAACCCGCATGGGCTTTGTCAACCGCCAAGACTTGGAACTGACCAACTGCTCGATCTGGTCCGACTGACGACTCCGCAACGATTCGAGCCGGGCGAGGTCTTCAGAAACGCGACTGAGATCTACGCGCTGTGCCTCGAAGCGGGTTGTGAGGACATTGACTTGGTTGCTGGTGTGCGCGAGTGAAGCGTCGCGCTCGCGAAGCGCTGTTGCGAGTCTCTCGCCTTCTGTTTGGCGGGCCTCGAGTCCTTCGCCAAGCCTTGCGATTTCAGTGCGAGCCTCGGCAAGTTCAGCGTCGCCTCTGCGTAGTGCGGTGTAGAGTCGCACGAGCTCGCTTTCGAGCTTCTCGAGCCCTCCGCGGAGAAAGGTGGCCTCTGTGTAAGCCTCCTTGAGTTTGGTGTCTCGGGCTCGCAGTTCGATGTCCAGTTGTCCGAGCACCGCGTCGTTTTTCTCGAGCTTTCCGCGGAGCGAGGCGCTCTCCTCGCGAGCCTCGGCCAGTTCGGCGTCGCGCTCACGCAGTGTGGCGTTGAGTCGGTCGAGCTCGTCCTGACGCTTTGCGAGTCGTTTGCTGAGCAGGGTAGTCTCACTGTGACCCTCGGTGAGTTCGGTATCGCGCTCTCGAAGCGCTGTGGTGAGTCGCTCGATTTGAGCCTCGTGTTTCTGGCGTTCGGCTCTGATCAGTTTGCTCTCTTCGCGAGCCGCCATGACCTCGGCGACGCGCAGCTCCATTGTCGCTTCGAACTGTTCGAGTTCTGCCTGCCTTTCAACGAGCTGGCTCGAGAGTTGCCCGGCCTTCTCGCTGGCCTCTGCGAGCTTGCGGTCGCGTTCCTGAACCGCCTCGGTGAGTCGCTCGAGCTCAGCGCTTCGCTCCTTGAGTTGCCCGGAGAGCTCGGAGCCAAAGGTATGGGCTTCGGCGAGTTCCTGATCGCGGAAACCCACGACCGCCTCGAGTCTTCGCAGGTCGGTACGAGCATCGGCCAGATTCGCGTGCGCGTCGCTCAGAAGTGGGGCGTAGGTGGAATGCGCCGCGAGAAGCTCGCGGCGAACCTGGTTGAGTATCCGGGTGCAGAGCCCCGGGTTGTCCCGCTGGTCGCGAAGAGCGTTGAAGGTCCGAGAAACCCAGTCTGTGACCTCGGGTCGAGACTCGAGATCCTCGGACCGGAAGCGGTGCCGCCGATAGCGCTCTGAGAGGAAACCCTCGATTCCCTCGACAGCCTGCTTCGTCGGCGACGATAGAGTCACCCCGAGGTCGGTTTCGATTATTCGAATGGCGCTGCGCCAGTCGTGCAGAAGGTCGGCATACGAGACGAAGGTGCGCAATGACCGGCGCGTGGCTCGCTCAACCTCGAGAACGTGCCAGAGCCAAAGAAGAAGCGACTTCTCGGTTGAAAACTCGTTTCTCTTTTGAAGGGACGCCGCCACTTCGAGAGGGTTGCGTGCGGGAATGACGAACAGCGGTTGCGCGCCAAATTGCCTGAGGATCGTCAGCCAGAGTGGTACCAGTCTGCAGATGCGAGGATCCTTGATGACGAATAACTGCGACTCCGCAAAGTCTCGCTCGAGAATCTCAACGATCCGGTCTCTGGTCTGGACCGCTATTTCCGACTGGAACCGGGCGGTATCGATCGGGGCGAGGTCATCCCAGCACGACTGGGCGGCCGCGAGAAAGTCATCGTGTAGATCGACGATATCGATCGACTCCCAGAACCCCAGGTCGTTGTCGCCGGGTACTGCTGACATGAGTCGGGTTGGCAGATCGGCACCCAGCAGGTTGAGCACCCGGGTAACCGCCGAGGTGCCGCTGCGATGCATCCCGGCAACGATCAGCGCCTGCCTGGTTGGACCTGGGTTCCTTCGAGCGCTACTCATGGTCCAAAGAGAGTCGCATGTGGGGTGGTTGGTTTCCCGCCCAGTCGGCACTGGGGGGCAGACTCGATAAAACCGATATTCGGGACACAGTAGTCGCTTCCAACAAGAGATCTACGGCAACGTCGCCTAGGAGTCGATAGGCTGATCATATCGGGTTTCTGCTCCGAGTCGCTGCCACCGCGACCTCGCGAGAGATAGTATGACGGTGTGAAGGACAGGCTCGAGTCAACCACACAATCGGCAAGCCAAGCTGAGGCTTCCGTCCCAGCGATCAAGAGGGGCGGACCGGAACGTCTTTCGTCCGAGCTGCGAAAGCTGCAGAAGGAGTTTGCAGGTTGTGAGGCCGCGTTACGCGAGTCCCGCCTCGACAACGACCGGCTGGCCGCTCAAGTCGAGGACAACCGACGCGCGGTCGAGAGCCTGACAGCTGAGGTAGAAAAGAGAAGTACCGAGCTCGACGCGGCCGCCGAAGAAACCCAGCGTCTGAGGGCCCGCGCCGAGACCCTGGAGGCCGAGTTGGGCCGGGCCCGGGCGGCGTCGGCCAGAGCGACCGAGGAGCTGCGCAAGGTCCAGAGCCATCTCACGCAGGTCCTATCCGGTCGCCTGATGCGTTACACGCGCCCTTTCCGCCGGCTGTGGCACCGGCTGCGGGCAAGCCTGCAGGTCTAGCCTCCGTTATACTGGAGTTCTGATATCCGGGCCGACGGTATCGAGGCTCGCAGGTCGGCTTTCACCGTTTTGTCCACCCTCCGCGTCCGCAACACACCTTGAGCCCTTCAGATGCTAAGACCGGATTGCTGCGCGAGACGAGCGTGTACGATTCCGCTCGCCGCCCGCCCGCGGTCTTCGAAGAGCTGCAAGAGCTATTCAAGTACCGGGGCCTTGTGGCGCTCTGGAGCGTTCGAAACATAACGCTTCGCTACAAGCGCTCGATGCTCGGCGTGCTCTGGACCCTGATTGAGCCGCTCATGCTGATGGGCATTCTGGCGGTCGTGTTCAGCACCGTCTTTCGATTCGCACTGGACAACTACCCGGTCTACATTCTTTCGGGGCTTCTGGTTTTCGACTTCTTCAGCCGATCGACGCAGCAGATGGTCGATGAGATCATCGCGAGCCAGAATCTTGCCCAGCGGATCCACTTGCCCCGGAGCGCTCTGGCGGTGGCGTCGATCTCCTCCTACCTGATGAACTGGGGGCTCGCCTTGGTGCCGCTATTCGTGATCATGTTCTTCCTCAAGAGCCCGGTCTCGTGGTCGCTACTTTTGATACCTGTGGTCATGGCGATCATCGCTCTTTTCGCACTGGGCGTCGGCCTCATCGTGTCGAGCGTGGGTGCCCGTTTCCACGACTTCAAGATCACCTACTCGGTGTTGCTCACGGCTTGGTTGTACGCCACTCCGGTGATCTACCCGCTCGAGATCGTCCCCGAGAATCTGCGGACGTTGTTCAGGCTCAATCCGCTGCTCCATCTCGTGGATCTGTTTCGCAGCATTGTCTACCGCGCCGAGGTTCCAAGCCTGGAGGCGTGGCTCATCTGCTGCGCTCTCGCGCTCGGCTCCGCGGCCCTGGGCTGGTGGATGTTCACGCACTCGCAGCGGGTCTTCGAGTACCATGTCTGAGGTGGCGGTGGCGCCGGAGACCGGCAGCACGAGCTCGGTCGAGGTGACCGACGTGAGCGTCCTGTTCCGGGTCCCGACGCAAAGGATCCAGAGCTTCAAGGAGTACGTGCTCCAGAGGCTCGCGATGCAGATCAGCTACCGAGATCTCTGGGCTCTGCGCGGCGTGAGCCTCGAGATTCATCAGGGCGAGACCTTCGGCATCGTCGGTCGCAACGGTGCCGGCAAGAGCACGCTTCTCAAGGTGATCTCGAGGGTGCTGCGGCCGACCCGCGGTCGGGTCGTCATCCGAGGGCTGGTTGCGCCCCTCTTGGAGCTGGGCGCCGGCTTTCATCCGGATCTGACCGGTCGCGAGAACGTGATTATGAACGCCACGATTCTGGGCTACCCGAAGGCGAAGATTCTCGATGCCATGGATGACATCATCCAGTTCTCGGAGCTCGAAGGCTTTATCGATGCGCCCATTCGGACGTTTTCTTCGGGTATGACGGCCCGCCTGGCTTTTGCTGTCGCCACTCACTTTCGACCTGAAGTGCTGGTCCTCGACGAAGTCCTCTCGGTGGGAGATGTCGGCTTCCAGCAGAAATGCATGGACCGGATTCACAGGTTCCGGGAGGAGGGCACGACCATCCTCCTGGTCTCTCATTCGCTCAACACGATCGAGAGTCACTGCGATCGAACCGTCTGGCTCGAGCAAGGCAAGATCGCCGCGCTCGGGATCCCTTCAGAGGTCCTGCCGCAGTATTCCGCCGCGATGGCGGTGGGCTGATCGCGGCGAAAGCCTAAAGACCTTCGAGAATCCCGAGGAGCCTTTTCTCGAAGGCTTGCATGTTGTAGCGGCGGGCGTCTTCCGCGGCCGTGGCCATCATGTTCAGCAGCCAGGGCTGGCCGTAACCTGCGACGATCTTCTGCGTTCGCGAGATCAGCTCGGCCTCCGTGCTGAAGAGAAAGCCGCTGACGCCGTCGCGGACGATCTCGAGTTGGCCCGCCTTGGCGATGACCACGGGCACGCAGCCGCTGCTCATCGCTTCGCAGGTGGTGAGGCCGAAGTGCTCCATCTTTTCCGGACGCCGGCGCTCGCTCTCACCCCAACCGGTCGCGTGCCAGAAGACCGAGGCGTTCCGGTACTCTTCGAGGAGATCCTTGAATGGAAGGTCGGGCAGGAGTTTGACCGGGTAGCCTCGTGACAGCCGTTCGACCTCAGCGTAGTACTCGAGGTCGGCGAGCGCGCTGCGCCGAACGTTGCCCGCGAGATGGAATTCCCAGCCGTCCGGCAGAAGACCTCGGTCGCACATCCGGCGGAAAGCTCTGAGCATCGCAGGGTGCTTCTTGCTGTGGGCGCCCGCGAAGAAACGCCCGACGCAGAGGATCACCGGTTTCTTGTGACTGGGATCGGGAGCGACAAAGGCGTCCGTATCGACGGGCGGCGGTAGGACCTGGCTGGGGTGGCCCCAGCGTTTTTGGATCCAACCCTGGGTGTACGCGGAGTTGGCCATGATCACGTCGTAGCTCGAAAGGAACTCGCGATCGTGCTGCTTGCGGTAGCCGGCCAGTCGTCGTGCGAGGCGCCGGGCGGGCTGCCGCAGCCTGCCCTTGGGCTGTCCTGTTTCGAAGCGAAGACCCAGGGCCCTGGAGTCATCCGAGATGCCCATCTCGCGTGGAGTTTGGGTGCGACAGTGGATTTCGACGTCCACCGCTTCGACCGGGTTCGAGGTCCGTTCGAGGATCAGCGTATTGCCTTCGACTTGCCACTCGATACCTTCGCCCCGTACTTCGACCAGGGCTTCATTGAGCTCGCGAGGTTTCATGGGCAGGAATTCGAGGCTTGCCCGCCCCGACCGGAAGCTCTGTGCGGGCACTCTGATGAGCGCCCGTCCGCGGGTCCATAACAACGGACTGCCGGGAGCCTCTGGACCGTAGAACCCTTCGATCGGCTCGGCTGCCGGTCCCGGCCAGCGCTGAAGGAGGGCCTCTCCCAGGCCAGCCAGCCTCAGCCGGTTGGGAGTGGCCAGATGTTGCGGGAAGAAGACCAGGTACGCGGATTTGGGTGCCTTGGAGTTCAGATTCGACCAGAAGGTCGAGTTGATGAAGAGGTCGTACTCGCCGGACAGGTTCGGAACGGTCCGGGCGTCCATCGGCGGCCACTGACGGTAGGTTGTTCTCGACAGATCGAGGCCGAGAACGTCGGACAGTTCCGCGAGGTCGACGGGTTCGTGGGCGACGAGCTCGACGTCGTCGTGCCGGCTCAGGATCTCGGCGATCGCGCCTGCATGACGCTCACCGCCGCCACGAGTGTTCCAGTAGCAGTTGTAGACGGCGATACGCATGGTCTCTCAGGATCAGCGGCCGCGCGGATCCTACCGGTCCGCGAGGCGCCAGCGCTTGCCAAGGGCCAAGGGTATCTGCTTGAGGAGGCTGCGCTGCACCTTCAGGCGTGTAGCGAGCTGTTGGGCCGTGCCTTCCGGGCGGGTATTGATCGGTTCGAGCCGCCACCTTAGAAGGCGAAGAGTGGCCCGGAGCTCAGTCGCGTAGGCGCGGAGGAAGTCCAGCAGGGAGCCGTTCTTGGCGATCATCAGGACCTTGTTGCGGGCCACGTAGAAGTTGAACATCGGAGACCACGCCACGCTCGAGGCCGCATGAATGTGTCGGACCACGCTCTGGGGTTGGTATCGAAGCCGATAACCATGTCTCTTGAGACGCCAGGAGAGATCCGTATCTTCATAGTACATGAAGAAGTTAGGGTCGAAGATGCCAACCTGTTCCAGTGCGCGGCGTGGGAAAAGGACCGACGCGCCGCAGATAGCCTCTATGTCTTCGGCGGCGTCGTACTGGCCTCGGTCGAACTCGTAGATGCCCCGGTCCCCTGCGACGCCGCGCTCGCTCAGCCGGGAGCCGGCGTTGTTGAGCACCTCGCATGATTCCCGACCGATGACCTCGGCGGGAACCTTGATGCGGTGGCTTTCGAAGTCGCCCGACAGATCGAAGGACGCCACGGCCTCGGATCCGACGTGCACCGCGAGCCTGCGAGGCGAGTCGAAGCCGCCGGAGACGACGAGGTCGAGGGTTTTCGCGCCGGCGCTGTCCGGAACCGGGAGAAGCACTTCTGCCCGGCCGCTGGTCCAGTGCACGAGGCGTTCGCCGCGGCTTTCGACACCATGGAAGCCATCCTTCAAGATGGGTTTCTTGTAGTCACAGCCGAGAAACGCGCTTGCCGTGTCGAAGAGAACTCCCAGGTCCCGGGAGTCGGCCGAGAGGCCCTGGGCAGCCGGGTTGAAAGTTTCGACCGTGAGCACAACTGGGACGAAAGGAAGCAGGAAGAGGATCTTGGACGCGACGGCTCCGACCTCGGGCGAGGCCTTCGCTTCGGCGACCAGATGGCTCAGCCAGTTCTCATCCGTAACCGTGTCGTTGTTGACCAAGGCGATGAACTCACCTCGGGCCGCCCGAATTCCCAGGTTGTTGCCACCGCAAAAGCCGAGATTCTCTTCGGAGCGAAGGAGCCTGACATCCGGGTAGCGTCCTCTTACGAACTGGGCCGTGCCGTCACCTGAGGCGTTGTCAACGAGAATGATCTCGGTGTTCGGGTAGCTCTGGCGCTCGAGACTCGAGAGGAGACCCGGGAGGAAGCGCCGGCCGTTATGGCTGACGGAGATGACACTCGCCAAAGGCCCCTTCGGGCTTGGCGACGATCGTCCTGTGGCCTTCTCGAGTTTCTGTGAAGACATCGGAGTGCAAGAGCGTAGCTCTAGTTGGTGGGCTCGTACCGAAGGAGGACGGAATTTTGATGTTCGAATACGATACGCAGTTCTCCCTCGGGCATGAGTGAGCGCCATGCCCTCTGGACCTCGGGCGGGTAGCGGTCCACGTGCAGGAGAATCTGGCGAACGTCGTGCTCTCGAGCGAACTCGAGCAGGGCGTCGAGCTCGAGGTGGCCTTCCTGAACGAGATAATCCAGATACTGGAGCTGGGCCAACTCCTCGGTTTTCTTGTCCGCGCCGTATCCCACAAAGAGATTCGCCCAGTGGATCGTGCTGCCGGCGAGCTGCTCCAGAATGATATTCAAGGATTCCATGTGACCCTCGGCTCGAACCGGTAGCTCCAGGAGCAGGCTCTTCGGCTCGATCGCATCGGCGACGCGGGAGTACACGCCGGAAGGGTCGGGCGAAAAGGCATAAACCGGATAGACGGTCCAGGACTCGACGACCAGCACAGCAAGCAGGAGCCACGGCGCCAGGCGGCGCGCCCTGGCGCCGGCCGACAGCCAGCGCGTCACGTAGACGAGCATCCCCGCGAGGGGGAGCCCGAGGAAGATGCCGAAGCGCCCGACCCCCCGAACGCTTGAAAGACCTGGAACGAGCCCACTGGCCGTCAGCCAGCCGAACGGCAGCCTGATCTGCGGGGCGGCTTTGAGATATGGGCCCCAGGACAGCACGAGCGCCGTCGCGAACGTGATCACAATGAACCATGGCAGCGTCGGATGCTCGCTCCAGGCTGCAAGGCGGCGTCGCCGGAGCCGGTCACTCACCTCGGATAGGCCGGGCAGCGCACGAGCTGCCAGGGTCGCCAGGTTCATCAGCAGGAGGGCGATCATGCCGGCAAGAAGCAGGTAGCCCGGAAAGTAGGCGTACTCCCACTGCCCAGGAGCGAAGCTGGAAGGCGGGTACCAGTGCGACAGGTGGGACCCGAGATAGAAGAGCGACGAGGGGTCCGCAGCATAGGCTGCCACCTCGGCGTCGGTGTACCTGGGAAAGGTCCGCGCGACGTCGAGGTAGGGACGGTAGGCGAGAAAGAGGATCGTGGCGTGGCCGACGACGATCGCGAGCGAGCTTGGACGCGCAAGCTCCAAGAGACGACGAATCCCCTCGTCGCGTGCTCGGTACGCCGCGAGCGGCAGCGACACGAGGACGCAGAGCACGACCACCATTGGGCCGAGATAGCCCGAGGCCAGAGTTGCTAGAACATAGATGGAGCATGCCGCGAAGAGGTCCGTGCGCTTCAGGTCGCGCCAGACGAGGAAGACGAAGAGCAGAATCGCGGGTGCGAGATGCACCGCGACGAGTTGCATCCGAAACATGTAGTGCACGACCGGCAGGCTGAAGTGGGTGCCGAAGATCAGCAGTGCCTTCTCCGACAACGTGAATCCGCCGATGCGATCCAGCGCAAGGTTGGTCAGCGAGCAGCCCAGGACGACGAAGAGAGCCAGAGTTGAATAGATGGCCGTGAGTGGCGACAGGCCGAGCATGCGGAGCGGAATGTGGACGAG
>CALZIK010000025.1 GCA_945787635.1 Thermoanaerobaculia bacterium
CCTCCCTCGCCGAGGCGCTGCGCCTTCCGGCCAAGCTGGCGGCGGCGCTGCCGCCGGCGTTTCTGGTGGAGTCACCCGACGACGCGCGCAGGCTCGCCGCGGCGCATGCGGGGGTCGCCTTCGTGACCCGCGACCGGCTCTGGGCTCAGTCGGGCCTGCTGCGCATACAGGGACGCGAGGCCCGGCCGGGAACGCTAACCCGGGAGCACGATCTGGCCGGGACGATGCGCCGCATCGAGGAGCTCACCGACACCCTCGGTGCTCTCGACGAACGCGCTACCGAGGCCGAGGCCGCTCTCACCGCCGTCCGCCAATCCCGTGGCGAGGTGACGGATCGGTTGACCGAGTCTCGCCGGGAGTTCGCGGTGGTGGACGCTCGACGGGAGGACCTCGTGGGCCAGCATCGTCGCCTCTCCGTGGAGCACGAGACCCTGCACGCCGAAACCGCGGAGATCGGCCAATCGCTGGCGCTGGTCGCTGACCGGACCGACGAGCTCGCCGCGGAGCTCGAGCGCAACGAGGACCTCCACCAGCGGCTGGAGACCGAGTTCGACCAGGCCCAGCAGAACGCCGACAGAACGCGCAGCGAGCGCGAGCTCATGCGCGCCACCGGCGCCAGCCGTCGCGGCGGACTGGAACTGCTCGATCAACGTCTCGAATCGCTCCGCAACGACATCGAGCGCAGTCAGCGCGACATCGACGAGGCCAAGCGCGCGGTGGAAACCTGGCAGGCGGAGCAAGCAAGGCTCGTCGAGCGCCGTGAGGACCTCACTGGTAAGGTCTCCGACGCCGAGACCGCACTGCAGGAATCCCTCGAGCAGCGAGAGCGGGCGCAGGAATCGGTGATCGAGAAACAGGAGGCCCAGAACGCCGCCCGCGCGGTTCTTTCCGAGATAGAAACCGACATCGCTCAGCATCGCGAGCTACGCGATGAAGTGCGCGAGCGAGTCAACGATTTCAAGGTTCGAGAAGCTGCGGTCAAACAGGACCGCGAGCACCTGGCATCTCAGTTCAACGAGGCGTTCGGGGAGACTCTCCCCGAGACGCCCGGCACCGCGCCCGAGGACCTGAACGAGCTAGAGGTCGGCCTGGCGCAGCTCAAGGAGCGCCTCGACCGAACCGGGCCGGTGAACCTGCTGGCAGCCGAAGAGTTCGACGAGCTCGAAGAACGCAACCAGTTCCTGACCACGCAGCGAGCCGACGTCGCCGACTCGGTGATTAGCCTCAAACAGACGATCCGGGAGATCAACCAGACTTCTTCGGAGCGGTTCCTGGAGACGTTCGTCAAGGTCAACGAGTTCTTCGGCCACGCCTTCCAGGACCTGTTCAGGGGAGGCCAGGCAGAGATGCGGCTCCTTGACGAAAAAGATCCACTGGAGTGCGGATTGGAGATCGTGGCCCGACCGCCTGGAAAACGGCTGCAGAACATCATGCTCATGTCCGGTGGAGAGAAGGCTCTAACGGCGATCGCGCTGCTCTTTGCGCTCTTCAAGACCAAGCCCTCCCCCTTCTGTATCCTGGACGAGGTCGACGCCCCTCTGGACGACATCAATACCCTACGCTTCGTCCAGCTGCTGCAAAAGATGGCCGCCGAGACCCAGTTCATCGTGATCACCCACAACAAGCTGACCATGGAGGCGGCGACGCGGCTGTACGGCGTGACCATGCAGGAACGGGGCGTTTCCAAGCTGGTTTCGGTCGAGCTCGACGACATTCATCCCGAGCAGCGGGCGACGGCCTGATAGCGGCGATCGCGCTCCCGGCAACGGCGGCCTTGAACCGACCTCGCTCGAGGCCGTATACTCTCCCTCCCCAAGGTTGGAAACCCACTAATCCTCTCCCCCGTAAGTCCATTCGAGTCGTATGAGTGAAGAAGCGCCCACCGCGGACATGACCGCGGCCGCCCCCGAGTCCAAAGACACCGAAACCGCCTCGCCCACCGCCGAATCGACTTCCCCGCAGCTCACGGTGGCGGAGGCCGATCCGCCCAAGGCCAGTCCGATCGATTCCGGTCCGATCGAAGCCGAGCCGGTCGAGGCCGAAGCAGTCGAGTCCGGCCCGATCGAAGGCGAGGCCGAGGTGGCCGCGCCCGCACCCCCCGAGCCCGCCTCCGCCGGCAGTGACTCCGCCGAGGCCAAGCCGCCAGCCTCTCAGCCTTCGGTCGAGGGAACCGTGATCGGCTGGAACGACGGCGGCTTCCACGTCGCCGTCAACGGCAAGAGCGGCTTCTGCCCTCGCTCGGAGATGGAAATGTCAGCCAACCTCGAGCCCAAGGATCTGGTCGACAAGACGTTCCGATTCAGCGTGCTCAGGGTCGACAAGAAGGGCAAGCGCATCGTGCTCTCGCGCCGAGCCCAGGTACAGGGCGAACGGCGGCAGGTGGTTGGCAAGTTGCGCGGCGAGATGGAGCAAGGCGAGGTCCTGTCCGGAACCGTCGCCTCTCTCACAGACTTCGGAGCGTTCATCGACCTGGGTGGCGTTCAGGGGCTGCTCCACGTTTCCGAGATCAGCCGCAAGCGCATCGATGACCCGCGCTCGGTGCTCCAGGAGGGACAGGAAGTACAGGTCAAGATCCTGAAGATCGAGCAGGGAGGACGACGCATCTCGCTGTCGATGAAGGCCCTGGAGCCCGATCCCTGGCGCGACGCCGCCAAGCAGTTTCCGCAGGGCGCCGTGGTCAAAGGCACGGTGGAGCGAACCGCCAACTTCGGCGCGTTCGTCGAGATCGCGCCCGGCCTCACCGGCCTGCTGCCCACCGCGAACATGTCACTGCCGCGCAACGCCAGCGCGGCGCGGGTCTACCATCCGGGCAAGGAGATATCCGTTCAGATTCTCAGCGTGGACAGCCGGCGACGGCGGGTGTCGCTGGGTCTGGAAGGATCCGGCACCGAAGGCTCGAAAGCTGACCTCGACAGCTTCCGCCAGAAACAAGGCAAAGAAGAGACCTCGTTCAACGCCATGGCCGCGGCGTTTGAAAAAGCGCGGCGAACGCAGTCCGACTGAGACGCTCGATCAGTGCTCGACGGGTCGCTGGCGCGTTGTCGAGACCTTACCCTCGGTGGCCAGTGCGCCGGTGGGTGAAATCGCGTGAAGGCCCGGTAGAGCGATCGTCAACACTTCGCCCAAACGCTCGACGGCATGGACTCGAAGGGTCTTCCGGACCTCTTCGGGCAGATCCTCGAGATCGGCCTCGTTCTCCTTGGGCAGAACGATCTCGGTGATTCCGGACCGGATCGCGCCCAGCACCTTCTCTTTGACCCCGCCGATCATGAGCACTCGCCCGGAGAGTGTCAGCTCACCGGTCATGGCCACATCGTGGCGCACGGGAATCCCCGAGAGGGCCGAGACCAGCGCCGTCGCCATGGTGATCCCCGCGGAGGGGCCGTCCTTGGGAATCGCCCCCGCGGGCACGTGCACGTGCACGTCGCGCTCGAACCGGCCGGCCTCGATACCGAAGTCGGCCGCCTTCGAACGCGCATAACTCCAGGCCGCACGAGCAGACTCCTTCATCACGTCGCCGAGCTGGCCGGTCAGAACCAGCTCGCCCTTCCCCGGCATCGTCGTGACCTCGACGAACAGAATGTCTCCGCCGACGGGCGTGTAGAACATGCCCGTCGCGACGCCGACCTGCTCCTCCACCAAAGCGGTCTCTGGATGGATTCTGGAGCGGCCCAGGAGCTCACGCACGTCTTGCGGCGTCAGCGTCCCCGGATCGGCATCCTCCGACGCGATCTGCCGCGCCACCTTCCGACAGAGCCGTCCCAGCTCTCGCTCGAGCTGCCGCACTCCGGCCTCCCGGGTGTAGCGTGTGATGGTCTCCGCGATCGCCTCGTCCGAGAACTCGAGCGCTCCCGAGTCGACCGCCTTTTCCTTCTTCTGGCGGGGAACCAGGTAACGGCGCGCGATCTCCAACTTCTCGTTTTCGGTGTAGCCGGTGAACTCCACGACCTCCATCCGGTCGCGAAGCGGACCTGGGATGTTCTCGAGGAAATTGGCGGTCGCAATGAAGAGCACCTCCGAAAGATCGAAAGGCACGCCCAGGTAGTGATCCACGAACGAGTCGTTCTGCGCCGGATCGAGCACCTCGAGCAAGGCTGCGGAGGGATCGCCCTGGTAGGAGGCGCCGAGCTTGTCGACTTCATCCAGGAGGAACACCGGATTCTTCGCCTCCGCCTGCTTCATGCCTTTGATGATTCGACCCGGCATCGCTCCAACGTAGGTGCGGCGATGGCCACGGATATCGGCCTCGTCGCGGGCGCCTCCAAGCGAGATCCGGACGTACGGCCTACCCATGGCGCGAGCGATTGATTTCGCGATCGAGGTCTTACCCACACCAGGCGGGCCCGCGAACAGGAGGATTGGCCCGTGCGGAACCGTGCGCTCGGGCGACTCCGGATCGCCCGCGTCGGCCTCGTCGCTCACCCGAGAGTCACCGTCGCTCGCGGCCGGCGGTTGCCCGCCCTCGTGCACTTCCGCCTCAACGGCGGCCCGCTGGCGCAGCTTATGTACCGCGAGGTACTCGAGCACCCGGTCTTTCACATCTTGCAGGCCGTAGTGATCCTCGTTGAGGATCTCGGAGGCCTGCTGCAGGTCCAGATGCTCCTCGCTCCGCTCGGTCCACGGCAGCTCGGCGACGATCTCGAGATAGCTCCTGACGACCTGGTACTCCATTGACTCGCGATTCATCCGGCCCAGCCGGCTGAGCTCACGATCGATCTCCTTGCGCACTTCGGGTGGCAGCCCGAGCGTCTCGAGCTGGAGACGCAGCTCGTCCAGCTCTTCGCCGTCGTCGCCCTCGCCCAACTCCTTCTGAATGGCCTTGAGCTGCTCTCGCAGCACCATCTCGCGCTGACGATCGCCTAGTTCCTGCTGGACCTTCGAATGGATGTCTTCTTGCGCCTCGTGCACGCTGAGCTGGCGCTGGACATGGACCAGCACCCGCCGCATGCGCTCCTCGACCGACAGGGTCTCGAGCAGCGCCTGCTGTTCCTGGTGGGCGACGTCGAGATAGCTCGCCACCAGGTCCGCGAGGTGTCCGGGACTTTCGACGTTGGCGAGCGCGCCGGCCACGACGTCTTCCGGAAATCCGACCTTCTGCCCGAGTTCCAGCGCCCGGTCGCGCAACTCCCGGATAAGGCCCTGAAACGCAGGCTCGCTTTCGTCCGCCGGAGACATCTCATCGGCTTCCCGAACAATCGCTTCCAGGTGGTCGCCGTGGCGACTGATGCGAAACGCGATTCCCCTTTGCTTGCCTTCGAGCAACAGCTGAACCGTGCCCCGGCCCTTCTGTAGATGTCCTATGCGCGCGATGGTGCCGATGGTGAACAGATTCTCTGGAGTCGCCTGCTCCGAGTTCTCGCGCTGGGCGACCGCAAACATTAGCTTGTCACCACTGTCGATCGCGGCCTGAATCGCCCTGAGTGTGTCCGGGCGGCCAGCGCGAATCGGCGCCTGCGCGCCCGGAAACATTACCGTTTCCCGGAGTGGAAGAACTGGAAGCGTCAGTTTGTCCGACATGATCAACCTTTCGTACCGGCGGCGCCCGTGACGATCCACCTACCCCCTACAAGGAAAAGCGTCGCGCGGATATTCCATCGGCGCGCGCGGCGCCGCCAGCGCGGATAGACTCGACTGCATGCGAAGCGCCGGCAGATTCTCGGGAGGCGGTTCGGCCTTTGGGCTGAGCGGTCCCGTCCCCCGCGACGTTTGGATCCTTCTGGGCGTGGTGTTCGCGACCTTTTCGATGCGATTCTTCGCCGCGACCGCGGGCGTGCCCGCTCTTCTCGAGCTGACGCCGGCCGCCTGGCGGAGCGGTTTCCTGTGGCAGCTCGCGACCTATCCCTTTGTCGGCACCGGGGCTCCAGGCATCTGGTTCGTGATCGAGCTGCTGATCCTGTTTCTGTTTGCCCGCACCGTCTACTATCAACTCGGCCGCGCCAAGTTCTGGCGCCTCCTGTGCCTGCTCTCGGTGATCGCCGCCGGCGCCGCCGTTCTGGTCGATATCGCCGGCACCCTGCTGCCCGGAGGTCGGCCCTGGTTACTGCCGTTCGCCCTGCTCCAGGGCCAGCGCATGCTCCTGGTTCTCCTGGTAGCGCTGTTCGCGGTTCTCAACCGCCAAGCCACCATCCTGCTCTTCTTCGTCCTGCCGATTCAGGCAAAGTGGTTCCTGCTGCTCGAGATCGTGTTCGCGTTCCTCGGGTTCCTGAGCACCAAGGACTTTCCCGGCTTTGTCGGAATCTGCGTCGCGGTGGGGTGCACGGTGTCGTGGTTTCACCCGGGTCGCGCCTCGGGCGCATTCGGCCGCGGCGCCAAAGAGCTCTGGCTCAAAATGCAGGCCGCCTGGTTTCGCTTCCGGCTCTCCCGGCTGAAGGAAAAGCGCGGCATGCGCGTGGTCCGCGGCGAAAAAAAGGACGACTGGATTCACTAGTAGCCTGTAACACTCGAAGCGATCTAGATGGCCGAGCCATTCGTCGTCGAGGTCAAGGCGCGCCGACGCAGTCATAGCGGTGCCTATGTCGAGGAGGCGCAACCTAGAGATCGGCGACCAGGGCCGGCCAGGTAGTATCGTCTTGGGTGTTACAGGCCACTAGGAACCCGAGGCGGCGAGACGGCTCGCGGCGCCTCTATCGAGAACCCAGCTCACCCGTTCGGCGCGCACCCGGGCCGCGGGCAGGAGTTGGTCTCGCTCCTCCAGCGCTCGACGTACGATCTCGGCCTTGGCGCTGCCCGAGACCAGAAAAAAGACCTCCCCAGCCGCGGCCAGCAGGTCGAACGAGAAACTGATCCGGGACCTCGGCGGCACCGGGCTTCGAGCCGCAACCACCAACCGTTCCGGCTCGACAACCTCACCCGGAAAGAGTGACGCCGTGTGACCGTCCGCGCCGACGCCGAGCAGAACCAGGTCGAATCTGGGAATCCCGTGGGGTCCGTTCGGTACTTCGCGGCGGATTTGATTCTCGTAGGAGTGAGCGGCGGTCGCCGGATCGGCGGCGAACGCCGGCGGATGGAGCCGCCTCGGAGAAATCCCCAGCGGCTCGAGGAGATCGCGGCGCGCCGCACCGACGTTGCTGTCCGGATCGCCGTCGTCCACGAAGCGCTCGTCGCTCCAGTAGAAGTCGACCCGCCCCCAGTCGACCGCGGGATCACCTTTTGAGCGCGCGAGCTGCCGATACACCGGCCGGGGGGTCTCGCCTCCTGCCAGCGCCAAAACTGCGGTTTCCCGCAGTTTCAGGGCGCCACGTAGGCGGCTGAGAATCTCCTTCGCCGCGCACTCGACAAAGTCCCGTGGGCCCGCTACCACGACCTCCTGTGTCAGTGGATCAGGGACCTTCGGTGCCATTGGATCAACGATCCTTCGGTCTAGGGGAATCCACCCGCGGCGACTACCGCGAAAGAAGCTGGCGCAGCATCCAGAGCCCCTGCCGGCCGCGACCCTCGAGATCGACTCGCACCAGACGCCGGCCGGCCGCGGCCAGCGCCGCCGCATCTCCATCGGCCTGGGCGGTGATGACGCTCCCCAGTGAAGTCTCTTCGCCGGGCACGATGAAATCGGTCTGCGGCGATTGGATCAGCTGCAGAAACACGCCGGTGTTCGGGCCGCCTTTGTGGAGCTGGCCCGTGGAGTGAAGGTAGCGGGGACCGAAGGCGGCTGTGGCCGCGATCCCGGTGAGGTCGCGGACCCGACGCTGGAGCTCCGCCAGTTCGCGATCATTCTCAGACGACGGAGGGAGATACGCGAGAATCGCGAAGTAGTCCCCTTCGCCGGCCCAGCCCAGCCAGTTCTTGAGCGTCTCGGTCAGCCGGTCTTTATCGCCGGCCGAGACCAGCCCCGGCACCTTGGTTTCGATCGGCTTGCCTTCGAGAAGTTTCCTGGCCTCGGTCTTGGCGCCCTCGACATCCGGTTGATCGAAGGGATTGACCTCGAGCGCGATGGCGGCCATGGCGACCGCGGTCTCCCAGCGAAAAAACTCCGCGCCCAGGTCGTAGCGATCCCGCAGGGTAATCCGGATCGTCGGGTGCCCGCTCTGGGAAAGGGCCTCGAGGAACTGACCGAGGGGCTCGTCCTCGCCCTCCATGCCGATCCCAACGAAGGCCCGGTCGTCACCGTAGGCCTCGACCTCACCTCGGGGCTCGCCACAGACAGGCACGACCCCCCGACCGTCCTTGCCCAGACTCTCCGCCACCAGCTGCTCGATCCACAGCGGCAGGGCCGAGAGACCGGGTGAGGTCAGGAAAGTCAGTTTGTCCCGGCCGTGAAGCGCGAGCTCACCGATCGCGGCACCCAACTCGAGGCCGACGCTGACCGGACCGCGTAGGCAGTTGTCCTCCATCGCGGCCGCGCGCCGCAGCAGCCGCTCGGGATCGATTCCGACCATCGCCGCGGGCAGGAGACCGAACACGGAAAGCGCGCTGAAGCGACCCCCAACATCCGAAGGCGCGCTGAACACTCGCCGGTAGTCGTTGCGCGCGGCCAGGTCCGCCAGCATCGTGTCCGGATCGGTGATCGCCACGAAGTGAGAGCCCGGCTGTGAAAACCAGCGCTCGGCGGCGTGATAGAGCACCTCCGTCATGACCCGGGTCTCGAGCGTGGTCCCCGACTTGCTCGACACCACGAACTGAAAACCCTGCGGCCGCAGCGAGTCCACCAAGCTGCGGATTCCGTCCGGATGCGTCGAATCCACCACTCTTAAGCGGCGTCGCGTTGGCTTGAACACCCGCTCGAGAACCAACGGCGCGAGACTCGACCCGCCCATGCCGATCAGAATCGTGTCTTCGATACCGAGCTCGGCGGCCTCTGCGGCGCCCGCGAGAATCGCGTCGAGCCCGCCCAGCCAAGCGTCGCGCGGCAGAGTCATCCAACCGAGCCGGTCGGAGATCTCCGCATCGTCACCGACCCAGAGACTCGGATCCTGATCTCGCAGCCGCCGCAACACGTCGGCTTCGTGCCACTGCTCGAGCCGCTGCTTGACCCGCCCGGCCGCCACGCCGAGATCGAGCTCCATCGGCGGGATCTGTTCCCGTGTCATTCAGAGGTTCCGGCAGAGGTTCCGGCCGCGGCTCCCGCCAGCGTCGTCGTTTTCGCCTCGAGAGTCTCCAGCAGACGATCGAACGGAACCGAGAACTTCTCGAGGCCCTCTTCCTGAAGCTGCTCGGTCGCGGCGTTCAGATCGATTCCCAGCTCCGCCAGGGTCGCCAGCTCGCTCCGGACGCCCTCGAGGCCGCCCGCGAGGGTCGGCGCCACTTCTCCGTGGTCGCGAAACTCGTCCAGCGTCTTCGGCGGCACCGTATTGACCGTCTCGGGCCCGATCAACTCCTCGACGTAAACTACGTCGCGATACGCCGGGTTCTTGGTCGAAGTGCTGGCCCAAAGGACCCGCTGCGGCCGCGCGCCGGCCGCGCGCAGGTCGGCGAAGGCGGCGCCGTGAAAGATCTCGAGATAGCGCGCGTAGGCCATCTTCGAGTTGGCGATCGCTATTCGTCCGGTCAGCGCCTCGGCTCGCTTCCCCGCGCAGTCGGCGAGCTTCGCGTCGATCAGGCTGTCCACCCGGCTGACGAAGAACGAGGCCACCGAAGCGGCATTCCCGGGCTTCGACGCCCGCGTGACGCCACGCAGATACGCTTGCGCGACGGCTTCGTAGTGCGCTAGCGAGAACATCAGGGTGATGTTGACGTGAACACCCTCGGCCAACAGCGTCTCGATGGCCGGAATGCCCTCGATCGTCGCCGGCACCTTGATCATCAGATTGGGCCGATCGACCTCCCGCCAGAACCGGCGCGCTTCGGCCAGAGTGCCGTCGGTGTCGCGTGCCAGATGAGGCGAAACTTCGAAACTCACGAAACCGTCCGCGCCTCTTGTCGACTCGAACACGGGCGCCAGCAGATCGGCTGCCAACTGGATGTCTCGAATCGCGAGTCGCTCGTAGAGCTTCTCCGTCGAGATATCGGGTTCGGCGTCGAGCGCCGCCTGGATCTCGGAGTCATAGAGATCGCTGCTACCGATCGCCTTCTCGAAGATCGCCGGATTCGAGGTCACGCCGGTGACCCCGTCCTCCTCGATCAGGCTCTCGAGCTCACCGTTCTCGAGTAGGTCCCGGCGGATGTAGTCGAGCCAGATCGCCTGGCCCTGGTCGGTCAACGCGCGCAGTCTGTTCATCGGTCCTCCTGCCTCCTGGTCGGCGGCATCGTACCATCGGTTTGCGGCCGGGTTTCCTGCCGATCCAGGCCTGCCTCGCAGACCGAAAACGGGCTATCCCTCACGCCCTCCTAGAGCTCGAGCCGGCGCAGACGGAGAGCGTTTGCGATCACCGACACCGAGCTCAGGCTCATCGCCGCGCTGGCCAGCATCGGCGACAGCAACCAGCCGAAGAACGGGTACAGGAGTCCGGCGGCAATCGGCACGCTGAGCGAGTTGTAGAGAAAGGCGAAAAAGAGATTCTGGCGGATGTTCGCCATGGTCGCCCGGCTGAGCTTGAGCGCCCGAACGATGCCGCGCAGATCCCCTTTGAGCAGAGTGACCCCGGCGCTCTCGATGGCGACGTCGGTACCGGTGCCCATCGCGATCCCGACGTCGGCACGTGCCAGGCCAGGCGCGTCATTGACCCCGTCACCGGCCATGGCGACGATCCGCCCGCGCTCCTGGAAGGCGCGCACGCTTTCGAGCTTGTCCTCCGGCCGGCGGTCCGCCTCGACCTTGTCGATACCCAAGCGAGCGGCAACGGCCGCGGCGGTCTCGTGGTTGTCGCCGGTCACCATGACCACCTCGACTTTTCTCGCGCGCAGCTCCTCGACCAGCTCGGCGGCCGACTCCTTGACCGGATCCGCGATCGCGAATAGAGCCGCGAGCTCGCCGGCGTGGCTCAGAAACACCACCGTCGCGCCCCGTTCCCGCAGGGCGGCCACCTCGCCCCCAGCGGACGCTGTGGAAACCCCCAGCTCCGACAGGAAACTCGCGTTCCCGAGCACCACCGGCAGCCCGCCCGTGGAGCCCGAGACGCCCCGTCCGGGAGTCGCCTCGAAGTCGTCCACAGGAACAGGTTCGACGCCGCGCTCGCGCGCGCCGTCCATCACCGCGCGAGCCAGGGGGTGCTCGCTTCCCTTTTCGAGCCCGGCGGCCAGCGCCAGTACCTCGACCTCGGAGCGGGCGCCGATCGGCAGAACCGTCTCGAGTCGGGGGTGTCCTTCGGTGAGGGTACCGGTCTTGTCGACGATCAGCACCTCGGCCTTGCCCAGGGTTTCGAGCGCCTCGGCGTCTCGTATCAGGACGCCCGAGCGCGCTCCCCGCCCGGTCCCCACCATGATCGACATCGGGGTCGCCAAGCCGAGGGCGCACGGACAGGCGATGATCAAAACCGCCACGGCATTGACCAGTGCGATCGGAAGTCGCGGCTCGGGCCCCCAGGTCCACCACACTGCAAAAGTCAGGGCCGCGACCGCCACGACCGTCGGCACGAAATAGCCCGCAACCCGATCCACGAGACGCTGCACGGGAGCCCGGCTGCGCTGCGCCTCGCCGACCATCTGGACGATGCGGGCCAGCAGGGTTTCGCTGCCCACTTTCTCGGCTCGCATGACGAACCCACCGGCGCCGTTGATGGTTCCGCCGATGACGCTGTCGTCGGGTTTCTTGGCCACCGGCACCGGCTCACCCGTAACCAGAGACTCGTCGACGTAGCTTCGCCCCTCTTCCAGGACCCCGTCCACCGGAACCTTCTCTCCCGGTCGAACCCGCAGCCGATCGCCAACGTGGATGTCGCCCAGAGCGACTTCGGCCTCGCTCCCGTCGACAGCGATTCGCAAGGCCGTGGCGGGCGCGAGCTGGAGCAGCTCCCGGAGAGCCAGCGACGTGCGACTCCGCGCCTTGAGCTCCAGCACCTGTCCGAGGAGAACCAGGACCGTGATCACGGCCGCGGCCTCGAAATACACCGGGATGCCGCCGCCGGCCGTGCGCATCGACTCTGGAAAGAGAGACGGCACGGCCAGGGCGAGCAGGCTGTAGCCGTAGGCGGCGCCGGTCCCGAGCGCGATCAGGGTGAACATGTTGAGGTTGCGCAGCCGCAACGAGTCCCATCCCCGCTGGAAGAACGGCCATCCTCCCCAAAGCACCACCGGCGTCGCCAGCAGAAACTGTGCCCAGACGAGCATCCGATCGGAGCCTTGTCCGAGCCGCTCGGCCAGGCGCAGGCCCGGCACCATCTCCGACATGGCGACCAAAAACACCGGCAGGGTCAGAAGGGCGGATATCCACAGGCGCCGCCGCATGTCGATGAGCTCGGGATTCTCGCCCTCGTCCATGGCCACCACCTTCGGCTCGAGCGCCATTCCGCATTTCGGGCAAGTGCCCGGTCCGATCTGCTCGACCTCGGGATGCATCGGACAGGTGTGGACGGCATCGGGCTTGCCCGCAGGGACCGGGTCGCCGCCCCCATCGGACGGCTCGAGGTACCTGTCGGGATCCACTTCGAACTTCTCCCGGCAGCCCGCCGAGCAGAAGACGAACTCGGTGCCCGCGTGGTCAAGACGGTACTTCGCGGTCGCCGGATCGACGGTCATACCGCAGACCGGGTCCAAGGCCGCCGCCGCATCCGATAGCCCTTTGAGAAAGCTTTCCGGTGCCGCCGCGAACTTGTCCTTACACCCGGCGCAGCAGAAGACGAATTCCTTGCCGTCGTGCTCGAGACGATGCTTTGCCGATGCGCGATCGACCGTCATAGTGCAGACCGGATCGAGCGCCTTGCTCATCGCGGGATGATGGTCTCGAGCGTGCTGCTCGGGGCTCATGGCTCTTGGCGGCTTTCGACGGCAACGCGCGGGCCGATCCGGCTATTCCCCACGGTCAGGCGACCTCAAGCAGGACACGGTCGATCTGTCGCCCGTGTCTGCGTAGGTGCTCAATGAGAAATCGGAGCGCTTGCTCGAGGCTGAGCCTGCCCATTACGGGATGCCGGTATACCGCGCGACCGGCAAGCTCCGGTGGAAACTGCTCGATGAAGCTCTTCCAGTCCGTCCGTACCCGATCCCACTCCGCCTCGAGCTCGGAAAACTCGGCGGATTCCGGAACCTCGCCGGCGCCGGGTGGAGCCGAGACCTTGATCGGGCTGCGCATCAAGAGGCCGAGCAGGGCACCCTTGCAGGCGGCGACCAGACCGCTCCTGGGAATCTCCTGGGGCCGCTGGGTCTTCTTTCGGAGGTAGGCCAGTGACCGGCTTTCGGCCGCGATCACGTGGGCCAGCACCTGCGCCGACGACCAACCGCCCGCAGCGGGGTGTCGATTGAGAGTCTCCGAGTCGAGTCCCGCCAAACGCCGCGTGAGATCTCGCCGCAGGTTCTCTAGCTCGGTCAATTGCTGCTGGTAGTTCACTTCAGATCGTCCCCTTTCCGGCTCGTCCTAGTGGCCTGTGACACTCGAAGCGATACTAGATCTTGGGTGGTACAGGCCACTAGTGTCGAAGATGTGAATTCTGCACTAGAAGATCCTCGATGAAGGCTTCCGGGTCTCCCGGGCTGAGCACCACCGCTCGGTGAGCCATGCGCAGGATGACCGCGTTACCGAAGTCAGTGACGAACGCCCGGTAGCTGCCGAGCTTCTTGTTCCGGTACCAACCCGAGAACGAAAACAAACCGCCATTGCCGAAGGTCCGCCACGAACCTTGCATCGCACCCGGGTCGATCTCGGCGGACTCGAGCTCCCGAAGGTCCACGTCCGTTTCCCACAGCGGGCGCTGCACGTAGAGGTGCGCCCCGTCGAGACGGTACCCGCGAACGGCAAAGAGCATGCCGCCGAGAAGCACCGCCAGGCAGAGCCCACCCAGCGCAATCCCGGCGCCCGCCGGCTCGCGCGCGACTCTCCAAAGAAGCACCGCCACGCCGACGAGAATCGCCGACGAGAACACCGTCATGCCGATCAGAAGCTTGCCCCAGGGCGCCGGATGCACCATTGGCAACCTACTCGCCGCGCCCGGCGTCGACCGCCTCGGAATCGGCCTCGGGATCGGCGAACCTCAGGTTCTCGTCGAGCCGCCGAGCCAGCTCCTCGGAGGCGGACAGATCGCCCAGCGCGCGCGTCGCCACCAGGAGACCCGAAAGCGAAGTCGAACGTTGCGGCGTGCGCTCGAGCTGGCTCACGTAGGCCTGCCGCGCCTCGCTCCACTGACCCCTAGATGCCAGAACTTCGCCGAGCAGCTCCGAGGCCGGCTTGGCCAGCTGCGGCGGACCGAAGGCATAGGGCAAGGCGTGCTCGGCGGCGGCGGCTTTTCGCAGCAGATCGAGCGAACGATCGGGTCTGTCGCTCATCAAATCGAGCAGCGCATCCAGCTCGAGCCGGGTGATCGCCAGCAGTTCGTCGGCCTCCTGTGGCCACGGAGCCGCTTCGAGTTCGTTCAGGCTCGCCCGGACCTTTCGGACGTGCCCGACATCGCCAGCCCGCCAGGCAGCGTAGGCGCGTGCGAACAGCACCAACTCCTCGCCCGCGCCGGGCAGATCCTGCCCGTCGGGATCGGTCCAACGCTCGAGAGACGACCAGTCTTCCAGATCGATGGCGTAGCGGGCGCGCATCGCGCGGAAATGCCACAGCTCTCCCTCGGTCGGTTCCTCTTCGACCCTCGCCTCACAAGTCTCCAGCACGACCCCGGCATCCTTGGCGCGACCCTGTTGCAGATAGCCGTAGAGAAGCCAGTAGGGATAGTGGCCGCAGACCGTGAGTCGCTCACCGAGCTCGGCTTGACGCTCGGTTTGCACCTTGCGCGCGACCTCGTTGGCGGCCACCACCTCGTCCCACATGCCCAAGGCGACGAAGATGTGGGAGGTCATGTGCTGGGCGTGTGCCGCCGCCGGAGCGATCTTCGAGTAGGCGCGCGCCATCGGCAGCCCCAGCGGGGCGTGCACCGGATCGTCGAACGAGTGGATCAAGTAGTGGGCGGCGCCCGGGTGCTCGCGGTTGACGTCCCAGACCTGTTGAGCGACGGCCGCGGCGCGCATGTAGGTCGCGAAATCGCGGCCCTCGTGCGCCGTTCCCAGAATCGAGAGCGCATAGAAGCTCGTCGCTTCGTGATCCTCGGGGTACGCCTCGGCGAGACGGCGCATGGCATGGCGGTACAGCTCGTCGCGCTCGAGCTTGCCCAGGCTCTCGCTCGCGTCGTCGGTTCCGAACAGCAGCTCGACGGCGCTCAAATAGGCCCGCTCACGGTCGGTACCGGCCTTGTCCTGGCGTTCCCGGGCCGACGGCGCCAGCCTTCCCAGCACCGAACGGGCCGCCTCGCGGTCCTGCTGATTCCAAAGCGGATGATTGTGGGTCATCGCTTCGCCCCAGTAGGCGAGAGCGAAGCCGGAGTCGATGTCTTGGGCTCGCCGGAAGGCTCTTGCGGCGTCCTCGTACTCGAAATTGTGGAGGTACAACACGCCCTCGAGGAAGTCCGCCTGGGCCGCTTCGACGCCCGAGTTCGGGAACGAGATGCGACCGAGCAACTGGGCGCTCGCGGCAACGGGCACCAGCATCAGAGCCAGTACGGCAAGCGTGCGATTCCGCAAACGTAGCGTCATTCCGACCTCCTCTAGAGACGGATCTCGGCGATCCGCCGGACCCGCCTCAGCGTACCGTAGCCTTGCCCGCCATTCGCCGTCATTCGCGGTTATTCGCGGTTATTCGCCGTCATTCGAAAACTGCGATGCATTCGATCTCGACACGGGCCCCCAACGCCAGACCGCTCGTCCCAAAAGCGCTCCGTGCCGGAAAATGCTCCGAGAAGAAGCTCCGGTAGACCTCGTTCATCGCCGACCACTCGGCGATGTCGGCCAGCATCACGGTGCACTTGACCAGGTCGCTCATGGACAGCCCTCGACGTTCGAGCGCCGTTCGGATGTTCTCCATCGTCTGGCGGGTCTCGGGGACGATGCCGCCGGGCGGAAGGCCGCGGCCGCCCTCGGTCAGGACCGCGCCGATCTGGCCGGAAAGAAACAGTAGATTGCCGACACGTACGCTCTCCGAGAACGGCATCGCGCTCCGGCCCGGAGCCGGATGAAACTCGATCGTCGAGGCATCCACTGCCGGCGAGGCGTCATCGTGGTTCGCGGCCGCCGGGATCGCGGCCAGTACGACCGCGAGGCCGACGCCGGCCTTTCGAATCCAACTTCGACGTGTTCTTTTCATTTCACCCTCCTCGATTCGCGGTGGCACAGATGGCTCATGATCTCGCCACGGTGCGGCGGACCCGCTCGAGTTGCGCTCGATGCACCAGATCGTGCCCAGCGTAGAGTCGAATCATATGCCGCACAGTCTCGCGCCCTCGCTCGCTGTGCCGGCCCGAGCGATCGAGCTCGTCATCATCCAAGCTCTCGATCAAAAGCAGGTTGCGATCTCGCAACAGTTGGATCTCCGCGAGAACCATGGTGAGATCTCGACTCCCGTAGCGAAGGTACCTCGCCCAGCGATCCTGGTCGTATCCGGTCAGGACCGGGTCGGCCTCGGCCAGAACCATCCGCAGCCGGCACGCCCAGACCAGCTCGGAGTCCGACAGGTGTGCCAGGATCTCGATCATCGACCATTTCCCGTCGGCTTCCGGGCGTCGCAGCTCGGCCGCCTCCAACCCAGCGGTCCCGTCACGCAGCGCCTCGGGCAGCTGTCTGAGGATCTCGATCGGGTCGCGGTTTCCCACCAGCTCGAGCACCGCCTGGATGTATTGGCCGGCGTCGTCGGTCGCGGCGGCGTAGGAGTTCGTGAATATCGTCATCGTTTGTGGTCCTTTCAGGTCGAATGTTCGTTGCGCCATGACGGCGGCACCCGAATCGCCACGACCCTCCCCGTCGCACATTCGCTGCCTCCGGAGAACACAGAGCAGCTCACCACCGTCTTCTTGCCATCTGTGGTCTCGATCCGAGCGCGCAGATCGACCGGATCTCCGATCGGAACGGGTGCCAGGAAGCGCACCTCCAGCGACCCCGTGACGCACCAGATCTGGGGATCCGATCCTATTTCTCGCGCTTCCGAGCGGTAGGCCCAGGCGGTCGCGGTGCAGACCGAATGGCAATCGACCAGCGTCGCGGTGATGCCGCCGTTGAGGAAATGCCGCGGTCCGGCGGCGTGCCCGGTTCCCGGTTCGAAGGTGCATACCGACTCGTCTCCGTCCCAGAAACTCCTGATCCGCAGACCCTCGAGGTTGAGCGGGCCACAGCCGAAGCAATGGTTGTTCGGCATCAGATCCTGGAACGCGATCGGGCTCATGGGTGACGACTTCGCGGACGCCCCGAGTGACAGCAGCTCTCGACGCGCTCGACCTTACAATTGTTGCACTTCCCGGCCGATCGGGCGGAAGATGACCTCTGAGGTGATGCCCATGAATTCGCCCTTCGCAGCTGTACGAGCCCTGCTACCGGTTCTGGCGCTGACGCCCTGCGGGCTGGTCGTGGCGGCGACGTTCCCGAGCGACGCCGACGCCGAGCACTTCCTGCGCACGGCGGAGGTCATCGAGATCAAGGCGCTCGGAAAGGGCGTCACGCTCTCCCACCTGGTGACCCTGTCCGACGGGGACACGACCTCCAAGGCGGTCTGGAAGGTCATCAATGAGTACCAGCCGATCAAGCGATTCGACGACGGCGGCTTTCCCGAGCTCGGGTTTCGCGACAGCTACAAGAGCGAGATCGCAGCCTACCGGCTCGACCTTCTCATCGGCCTGGGCCAGGTTCCGCCCACCGTCGAGCGAAAGCTCCGCGGCGAGCGCGGCTCGCTGCAGCTCTGGATCGAGGACTGTAGGACCGAGGGAGAGCGCCGCCGAGAAGGAACCCAGCCTCCCGATGTCGCGGACTGGAATGGTCAGATGCGCCGCGCGAAGGTCTTCTTTCAGCTCATTCACGACGTCGACTACGTCAATCTGAGCAACCTGCTCGTGGATTCGAGCTTCAACCTCTACAAGATCGACAGCTCGCGCGCCTTCCGCACGCAGACCGACCTGCTCGACCCCGACAAGCCGGAGAGATACTCGCGTTCACTGCTCGAGAGGCTTCGCAGCCTCGACGAGGCCACGTTGAAGCGCGAGCTTGGCAAGTGGCTGAGCCAGAAGCAGCGCTCGAGTCTGCTCGAGCGGCGCGACCGGATCCTCGAGCGAGCCGAGCGCTTGACGGCGGCCCAGGGAGAGGCCGAGATCCTGTACCCGTAGTCGGCGACCGAGGCGCGGTCCCGTGAGCGCCCGATCGAGCGTGGTTCTCGGATAGGAGGCCTGGCCATCGTCGAGGATTCAGAACGCGTCGGACTCGGGGTCCCAGAAAGGCCCTTCGAGGCCGATCTCGGCGAAGATCCGGCGCATTTCGGCCGGCTTCGGTCGATGCGCTTCGGGGCTCAACCGGTCGCCGTACCAGGCCAGAGCGAGACGCCACTGCTGCTCGAGAGTCACTACCGGGCGCTTGGGCAGGCCGCGCTCCAGGCACCAGGCTTCGACGTTTTCTTCCGACCGGAAGAAGAGCATGGTGCTTCATGTGTAGACGATGTCATCCCACCAGAGCGCGGCCGGCACCGCGTAATGCACAACGCACTCGTCTCCGAGGACCCTGCCGCCCCGAACCAGCAGTTGGAGCGGCTCGAGAGTCTGTTCGCACCGCGAGCGGATCTCGCCGTCCGAGTGGAGTGCCGCCGGGATGGCCAGGGCGTCCCAGGCGCAGTTGGCGAAATATTGCTTGCCAGCCACTTGCACGCGGTGCTGGGTCTCGACGCCCGAAAACGGCGGCGCCATCCGGATGGTCTCCCCGTCCCCCTCGAGCACCAGAACCCGATTCGCGAACAGTCTCTGGTAGCCCTCACGAATCTCGTGCGAATCGCGGCCGGTGGCGGACGCCATCTCCTCCGCCGAGGGTGGCCGCGTGGTCTCGGCGGTGTGCCGGTAGATCGCCAGCTTGAGATCGGTATCCTGATCCATGGAGCGTCGGTGAATCCGCGGCCGATACTAGCGCAGCGCGGAGCAGGATCCTGAGTCGGCCGTTCTGACGAAGATTTTCTGACCGGAGCGCCAACCTTTGCTTGGAACGCCTGTATTTACTGACAGAAGGACAGAATCATGCGTGATCGACGAGAACAGCTGATTTGGACCGAGCTCGATGGCGAGCTGAGCGAGGCCGAGGTCCGGGAGCTTGCTGAGCTTCGAGCGCCCGGCAAAGGCTCGGCGGAAGCCGACGAGCTCGAGGCCGAAATCCGTAGCCTGGCCGCCAGGCTCGACGAAGTCGAGTCGGTGGCCGCGCCTGCCGAGCTTCGGGGGAGTATTCTCGAAGCCGTCACTCGGCGCGGCGTCCAGGGCGGAGAGCAAAGCGGCGGACAAGCCTCGATACCCAGCCTGGGCCATTTTCCGGCCCGGATCCGGGCCGCGCCCGCCTGGACCAAATGGGCGGCCGTGGCGGCGGGGCTCTCGCTGGCGGTCGTCGCCCATCAGATCGTCTTCGGACCCGGCCCCGAAGACACCGCCGGTTTGAGCGGAACGGTCCTGCCGGCGCCCTCGCCCGAAGACGGCTCGATCGCCCTGCCGAGCCCCACGGAGCTCGCCACGAGTATGGATTTTGTGCGACTCACCTCGCAGGGAAGCCGACTGACCGCCTCGTTTACACCCGGCGAGGGTGCCTTCACCTTCGCCTTTCGCGCGCCGGGTCTCGAGGTCGAGCACCTCGAATTTCAGGATGGCGCAACCGGCAGCCACGACCTCGATACCGATCAGCTCACCCTCCGGGTCCGAGGCCCGGGCCGGGCCGAGCTGGTCCTCGTTCTGGGCCACGCTGAACAGCCTTTTACATTCTCCGGCTTCGGCGACGGTATCCAGCCGTTCGAACGCGAGCTCTCTCTCGTAGCAGGGCACGCAGCCAACTTTCAAGGAGCCGATCGGTAGTCAGATCATGTCGCCGGCAAAACAGCGACGCAGCACCAACCCTTTGGGAGGAGCCAACATGAGCAGCGAAAGCAAGAACAGCAAGTTTCTGTGGATCGCGATCGGAGCCGCAGTGCTCGCGGGCGCGATCTATTTTTCCGGTGTCATGCCATCGGAGACAGACGTGTCCGGCACCATCAGCGGCGTCGAGCCGGCCCAGAAGTATCAGGAGGCGCCCGACGTTACCGCCGAGCTCGATGGCGAAGAGGCGCAGAGCTTCCTCAACAGCCACGAGTTCCAGGCGCTGGTCGAGAGCCAGGAGATGCGCGAAGCGCTGGCCAGGGACGAGCTCAGAAGCCTCTTCGCCAGGGATGAGTTCAGGAATCTCTTCGCTCGCGACGAGTTTCGGAACCTCTTCGCTCGCGACGAGTTCCGCGATCTCTTCGCCCGCGACGAGTTCAGGAACCTCTTCGCCCGCGACGAGTTTAGGAACTTGTTCGCCCGCGACGAGTTCAGGAACTTGTTCGCTCGCGACGAGTTCCGTGATCTCTTCGCCAGAGACGAGTTCAGGAACCTCTTCGCCCGCGACGAGTTCCGTGATCTCTTTGCCCGCGACGAGTTCCGAACGTTCCTCTCGAGAGACGAGTTCCGCGATCTTCTCGCTCGGGATGAGTTCCGCGATCTCTTCGCCAGAGACGAGTTGCGCGATCTCTTTGCCCGTGACGAGTTCCGGGACCTCTTTTCGCGCGACGAGTTCCGCGACCTGATCGCCCGCGATGAGTTTAGAAACCTGATGGCACGTGACGAGTTCAGGAACTTGATGGCACGTGACGAGTTTCGCAATCTCTTCGCTCGGGACGAGTTCAGAGATCTTTTCGCTCGCGACGAGTTCCGGAGTCTCTTCGCCCGAGACGAGTTTCGAAACCTAATGGCACGTGACGAGTTCAGAAGTCTCTTCGCTCGTGACGAGTTCCGCAGCCTCTTCGCCCGCGACGAGTTCCGGGACCTCTTTTCCCGCGACGAGTTTCGCAACCTTTTCGCCCGCGACGAGTTCCGCGACCTCTTCGCCCGGGACGAGTTCCGGAATCTCTTCGCCCGCGACGAGTTCCGGAACCTTCTCGCCCGCGACGAGTTCCGGGACCTTTTCGCGCGAAACGAGTTCCACTCGATGATGCGGGACGAGCTGCGTGCGAGGTAGGTTAGGACCCTGAAGAAGCTTCCTCCGTTCTCAACGGAACAGTCAGACTTCCAAAACCAGGCGGAGATGCGACTTTCGCATCTCCGCCTGGTTTTTTGCGCGCATCTGTGGGCGTTCCTGGGTCTTGGCGCCCTGGTGACGTCACCGGTGACAGCCATCGAGCTCGAGTCCCGCCAGTCGGACTCGATCAATATCGTCTACGCCGGCCCGCTTTTTGCCTACCTGATCCCGCATATCGCGGCCTGTTCCGAGAACGCGCTCGCCTTCCACCGCGAGCTCTACGGCTACACGCCCTCCGAGGACGTGACCATCTTCCTCGAGGATTTCTCGGACTTCGGCAACGGCGGCGCGGACACCGTGCCCACCAACCGGGTCAAGCTGCACGTGGCGCCGTTCAACTACATCTACGACACGATTCCGGCGATCGACCGCATGTTCTGGATGGCCAACCACGAGCTGGCGCATGTCGCCACCATGGACCAGGGCGCCGGCCGCGACCTGGCCTGGCGCCGGTTCTTCCAGGGCAAGGTGCTGCCCACGGCCGACAACCCGCTCTCGATCGGATACAACTACCTCACCAACCCACGCTGGAGCTCGCCCCGCTGGTACCGCGAGGGCATCGCGGTGAACCTCGAGACCTGGATGTCGGGAGGCGTCGGCCGGGTCATGGGCGCCTATGACGAAATGGTGTTTCGCAGCAAGGTTCAGGGAGACGGCCATTTCTACGATCTGGTCGGGCTCGAATCCGAAGGCGCGGCGATCGACTTCCAGGTCGGCGTCAACGCCTATCTCTACGGCGCCCGCTTCATGGCTTACCTTTCGTACCAGTACGGACCCGAGAAGCTGATCGAGTGGACCCGGCGCGGGCCCGACACCCGCGCTCACTTCCTGACGCAGTTTCGCCATGTCTACGGCGCCGAGCTGGCGGATGAGTGGCGCCGCTGGATCGAGTTCGAAAAAGCCTGGCAAACCGGCAACCTCGAGCGAATCGCCCAACACCCCACGACCTCTTTCGTGGCGCTCTCGGACGTGCCGTTGGGCTCGGTCTCCAAGGCTTTTCTCGACGCCGACTCCGGCAAGATCCTGGTCGCGGTGCGTTACCCGGGCCAGTTCGCCCACATCGCGGCGCTCGATCCCGAGACCGGCGAGCTCAAGAAGCTCGCCAACGTCCGGGGCCCTGCCCTCTTTTACGTCACCTCGATGGCCTTCGACCCCGGCGGCCGGACGGTTTTCTTCACCACCGACAACAACGGCTGGCGCGATCTCAACGCGCTCGACGTCGCCACCGGAAAGACCCGCAGACTGATGAAGGACGCCCGAGTCGGCGACCTGGCGTTCAACCGGCAAGACCGTTCGCTCTGGGGAGTGCGGCACATGAACGGAATCTCCACCGTGGTGCGAATGCCCGCTCCGTATGCCGAGTGGGAGCAGGTCCATTCGTGGCCCTACGGCAGCGACATCTACGAGATCGACATCTCTCCTGACGGCAAGCTGCTCGCAGGCTCGATCGCCGAGGCCGACGGCACCCAGCGGCTCGTGGCCTTCGAAGTCGCAACAATGCTCGAGGCCGAGATCGAAGAAACCACCCTATTCGACTTCGAGACCGCCTCGCCGGCCAACTTCACCTTCTCACCGGACGGCCGCTATCTCTACGGCACGTCCTATTACTCCGGCGTCTCCAACGTCTACCGCTATGACCTCGTCGAAGACGATATGAGCGCGCTGTCGAATGCCGAAACCGGATTCTTCCGGCCGGTGCCCCTGAACGACCAAGAGCTTCTGGTGTTCAACTACTCGGGCGACGGGCTCTCACCGGGCACGATTCCGAATCGGGTGGTCGACCGGGTCAGCGCCATTCGTTTCCTGGGCCAGGGAATCGTGGAGAAACACCCGATCGTGCGCGAGTGGAAGGCAGCCTCGCCGTCATCGCTGAACATCGCCGAAATGACCACCGAAGGTTCGTATCGCGCCGGCGCCAGCCTGCGGCTCCGGTCCGTTTACCCGATCGTGGAAGGCTACAAGGACTCGGCGGCCTACGGCCTGCGCATGAGCTTCTCGGACGCGCTCAACCTCACCGGCATCGACCTCACCACCTCGTTCACCCCCGACGACGAGGAGCTCAGCTCGAGTGAGCAGATTCACGCCGTTCTCGAGTTTCACCACTGGAACTGGGACGTCACGGCGAAATGGAACGGCGGCGACTTCTACGACCTTTTCGGACCGACCAAGCGCAGCCGCGAAGGCTACTCTCTGGGCATCGGATACACCAAGACCCTGGCCAACGACGAGGCCTGGGCCTGGCGCATCCGACCCGAGGTCGCGTACTACGGGGATCTCGAGGTCCTGCCGGATTACCAGAATGTCGGCGCCACCTCGGACGAGTTGATCAACGCCAGCGTCGAGCTCGACTACGAGTATTTGAGAAAGTCGCTGGGATCGGTCGAGCACGAGGCGGGCACGCGATGGCGGATCATCGCCGACGGCAATTATGCGGACTCGAACCTCGAGCCCCTGCTTCTGACCAGCTTCGACAAGGGCTGGCTCACCGCTCTCGATCACTCCTCGCTGTGGTTGCGCGCGTCGGCCGGGCAGTCCTTCGGCGACGAGACCAGTCCATTCGGACAGTTTTTCCTCGGCGGCTTCGGCAACAACTACGTGGACCACCGCTCCGAGCAGCGCTACCGCGAGTGGTTCGCGTTCCCGGGCGTCGAGCTCAACGAAATCGGGGGCAAGAACTACCTCAAGGCGATGCTCGAGTGGAACCTGCCGCCGATTCGATTTCGCAATGTCGGGGTACCCTCTTTGTACCTCAACTGGGTGCGCCTGTCGTTGTTTGGCGGCGCCGTACGAACCAACTTCGACGACTCGGTCCTGCGGCGCGATTGGACCAATCTCGGCGCCCAGCTCGACCTCAGGGTCGTGCTGTTCTCGGATCTCACCTCGACCCTGTCGATCGGCTACGCGAGCGCCGAGGAGCGCGACGGCGGATCGAGCGACGAGTTCATGATCTCGCTCAAGATCCTCTGAGCCGCGCCTCCGTAACCGGCCTCCCCCAAGCGACCCGGCTACCGGTCTACCCGGAACCCGGGCTGGTAGAGTTCCAAGGTGCTTCGCATCGTGGTCGCCTCGGATTCGGGCGGGTCTTTTTCCAGAGAGCTCGCCGAGGAACGGCTGACGATCGGCAGGTCGAGCACCGCGGGGTTGACCCTCGATGACCGGTTTCTCTCTCGCGAGCATGCCGTCTTGCTTCGCGATAATGACGAGCTCGTGATCGATGACCTCGAGTCCCGCAACGGCACGACCGTCAATGATGTCCGGATCGCGGGACCGACCCGGTTGCAACCGGGAGACCGAGTCGGCCTGGGCCGCTACACCCTGACCGTCGCGCCCGCGACGACGACCGGGGCCGACGCCGCACACGCCCTGTCTGACTCGCTCGAGGCCAGCATCCTGATACCCGCCTCGAGGCTCCTGGAACAGGGCTTCGACTTCGCCACACCCGGTGCGAGCGTTCCGCAGGGGGCGGTGAATGAGCTCGAGCGCTATCTCGAGCGCCTGCGGCTGCTCGACGAGGTGCACCGGTCACTCGCCCGATCTATCTCTCTCGATGAGCTCCTCGAACTGATCCTCGACCGCGTCTTCGATCACCTCGGGCCCGAAGAAGGCGTCGTCGTCCTCAAACGGGAAGGCGGCACGTACGAGATCGTGGCTCGCCGGAGAGTCCCGGGGCTCGCCGGAAACACCTTCTACTCCGAGACCCTGATTCGGGAGGTCGCCGTCAAGCGCCAGGGCGCGCTGGTGCTGGACGCCCAGACCGACCAGCGCTTTGCCGAGGCCGCGAGCATTCTGGGCTCCGGGGTGAGGAGCATCGTAGCCGCACCGCTCGCGGTAGACGACGAGAGTCTGGGCATGATCGCGATGAGCTCGCGCCTGAGCGAGAGGCAGTTCGAGGAAAGAGATCTCGAGCTGCTCGGGTCTCTGGCCTCTGTAGCGGCACTGCGAATACGTAACGTCGGCCTCGCCGTTCAAGCCGCCGAACGGCAGAAGCTCGAGGCCGAGGTCGCGCTCGCCAGAACGATTCAGGAGGAGCTCCTGCCGGCCGAGCTGCCCGAGGTTCCCGGGTACGAGGTCGTGGGAATCAACCGTCCCTCACGCGGAGTCTCGGGGGATCTCTACCAGGTCGTCGAGACCGATTCACAGGGCAATTTCTATTTCCTGCTCTACGACGTCTCGGGCAAGGGTCTCGCCGCCGCCCTCCTAACCGCGACGATCGACGCCCTCGCGGCGGCTCCGATCGCCAATGATCTGCCGGTAGACCGCCTGTTTACCCTGATCAACACGCGCCTGGAGCGGCGAACCTCGGCGGATCGTTTCGCGACGGCATTCGCTGCCCGAATGAGCACCGCAACAGGCCTGATCGAATACGCGAGCGCGGGACACAACCCGGCACTTCTGGTTCGATCCTCCGGTGCGCCGGAGCGCCTGCCCCGGACCGGCCTGCCGCTGGGCGTCATGACCGATGGCCGGTACGAAGCTCGAGAGCTCGAGCTCGCCGGCGGCGACCTTCTGGTGGTCTATACCGACGGCATCACCGAGGCCGCGAACCGGCAGACCGACGAGTACGGCCTCGACCGGCTGGAGCAGGTTTGCGCGCAAAACCGAGACCTTCCGATCGAACGCATCGCCGCCGCCATCGAGCTGGATGTCGCCCAGTTCGCGGCCGGCGTGCCCTTCGAGGACGATCAAACGCTGCTGCTTCTTCGGCGATCGCCACCGGGGCCGATGTGACCCGCATGGTAATATCATCGAAACGGTACGACTCGGGGGAGTGAAGGAGGCCGGGTGGCGACTCTGCAAGGTGAGTTTCCACGGAAGCTATCCGCATTACGCGGGCTCCTGGACTTTCTCGGCAGTACGCTGGAAGAACACGCAGTGGATCAAGCATCGATTTTCTGGACTCAACTGGCGGCCGAAGAGATATTCACCAATATGGTCCGGCACAATCGTTCGACCGGCAACCGGATCGCACTCCACCTCGAAGTGTCCGCCGACGCGGTGACGACGCAACTCACGGACTACGGCGCCGAAGCCTTCGACCCGAACTCGGTACCGGCGGTGGACCCAACTCTCACCGCCGCCGAGCGCACGCCGGGCGGGCTGGGCGTCTTCATCGTGCGCTCCAAAATGGACGAAGTCGACTACCGCCACGACAACGGTAACATGACGGTCACCATGACCAAGTATCGGCCCATCTCGTGACCGACACCTTCCAAGCTTCCTGGCCGTCGGATGACGTCGTTTCACTCAGCGGCCGCTTCGACGCGTCCCAGGCCGCCACGGCGGAAGCGGTCCTGGCCCGAGCCGAGTCCTCGATCACGGTCGATTTCTCCAAGCTCGTCTATATCTCGAGCGCTGGAATCGGGACACTGCTGGCGGCGCACAAACGACTTCAAGAGCGTGGTTGCTCTCTCAAACTCGTGAACCTGAACGACCATATTCGCGAGCTCTTCGAACTAGCGGGATTCGACATGGTTTTTGAGATCGAATAGGAGACCGGGAACCAACCGCGAACGTGCCATGAAGGAGCGTAGCGACGAAGATCTGGTTGCAGCTTGCCGGAACGGAGAGACTGCAGCGTTTGCCGAGCTGCTCGATCGCTATCAGCTCAAGATCTTCAATGCCGCCTATCGCGTGACCGGCAACCGGCACGACGCCCAGGACGTCACCCAGGCCGCCTTCCTCAAAGCCTACGAGAAGCTGGATCAATTCGATCCTCAGTATCGCTTCTTCAGCTGGATCTACAAGATCGGGGTCAACGAGGCGCTCAACCTCGTTGGGCGACGGCGCTGGTCCGGGCTCCCCGAGGTCGAAGTGGCCGACGGCGCCGCCGGTCCCGAACGAAAAGCCCAGAGCCGAGAGATCGGTCGAGCGATTCAGTTCGCCCTGCTCGAGCTCAAGCCGGCGCTCCGGGTCACGATCATCCTGCGCCATTTTCAGGGGCTTTCGTACCTCGAGATGAGCCAGATCATCGGCGTGCCGGTCAAGACCGTAAAGTCGCGCCTGTTCACCGCGAGGCGGGAGCTGCGCAGCAAGTTGAGCGGGCCCAGCCTCCTTTGATGACGGCACTTCTCGCGGCCACGGGTGCCGGAGGCTGGATCCTCTGCCTGGTCGTCGGCCTGCTGCCGGTACTGGCCTTTCTGGTCGCCCTGGTCCTGCTCGACAGCTACAAGCTGATCCGCTTTCGAGCCGTGGTGCTCACCGTCCTGGCGGGAGGTGGTGCCGCGATCTTGTGCCTGCTGATCAACGCGGAAATCTCGAAGCGTCTGAGCTGGGAGTTCTCCACCTACTCACGCTACCTCGCGCCTCTGGTCGAGGAGCTCGTCAAGGGCTCGGTGATTGCGATCGCGGTCTGGCGACGCCGCATCGGGTTTCTGGTCGATGCCGCGATATGGGGTTTCGCGATCGGCGCGGGCTTCGCGGCGGTCGAGAACATCCAGTATTTCCGAATCCTCCCGGAGCCCGATCTCGCGGTCTGGATGGTCCGCGGCTTCGGCACCGCCGTCATGCACGGGTCGGTGACCTCGATCCTCGCTATCGTCTTTCTGTACCTCTCCGACCGCTACGATTCGGTCTTGCCCCACCTGTTTCTCCCGGGTTGGATTCTAGCTGCGGGGCTCCACTCTTTCTTCAATCACTTCTACCTCTCACCGAATCTCACCACCGCCGCCCTTCTGGTCGGCACGCCCCTGGTGTTCGCGGTCGTCTTCGAGGTCGGCGAAAAGGCCACTCACAAGTGGCTCGGCACGAGCTTCGACACCGACCAGGACCTTCTCGGAGCGATCCGGCGCGGCCAGTTGTCGTCGACTCGAATCGGCGGGTATCTCCGTAAGCTCAAAGGTCGTTTCTCCCCCGCCGCCCTCACCGACATGCTCTGCCTGATCCGCCTTCACGCCGAGCTCTCGATCCAAGCCAAGGGCGTCTTGATGATGCGCAAGGCCGGGTTCGAGCCCCCGCCGGACCCTTCGATCCAGAGCCGCTTCGAGGAGCTGGCTTTTCTCGAAGGCTCGATCGGGCCGACGGGACGGCGCGCTCTGCGCCCGATCTTCTCGATGAGCCATCGTGAGCTCTGGCAGCTTCACATGCTGCGTGGAAAGTGACGTTTCGGCACGCCGGAGAGACTCGGCTGACGGTGCCGACTACCCGGAGAACCGCGGCAGGAAGCGCGGCACCTTCGCCGCGTACTCTTCGTACTCCCGTCCGAATCGCTGCCGGAGCTCGCGCTCTTCGAGCAGGACCATCAGCCAGCCCACCGGAATGCAGGCCGCCAGCATCACGTAGAGCCAGAGATAGTTGACCATCACGGCGAATCCGGTCACCCCGATCAGGGCGCCGAAGTACCTGGGGTGCCGCACGAGCGCGTACGGACCGTCGGTCAAGAGCTTGGACGAACGCTTCATTGAGATCTCGGGCAAACCGGCCAACCCGGGAAAGGTGAGCTTCTTGAGCACCCGTCGATCCCAGATCGCACCGCCCAGGTAGAGCGCGCCGCCAATCGCGATCGTCGCCGGGTGGTAGCCGTAGTGCGCCCGCATCAGGGGCTCGCGTACCGTCCAGATCGCGTAGACCACGGCGAGGCAAATCGCCGTCACGATCGTGTAGGTCGGCCAGGGGCCGAGCTGGCGCCAGAAAGCCGCGAAAGGATGAATCAGAAACCAGTACAGGAGGGCCGCCGGGATGGTCGCGAGCATCAGGGCGGCGAGCCCATCGGCCACGGCTCGGAGCAGATCCATTCGAAGAGTCTACCGCCCCCGGGCGCCTTCGGAGCCGAGGGTCTGGTAGCCTTTCGAAAAGACGGCAGACAGGGCGTGTTCGAGTCATACGACGTAGTCGGGTCGCGTTCTCCGGGACGCCGGCCGGGCAAGGTCGACTCCCGGAGACACCAAGCAATTGCCAGCAAGGAGGGCAACGTGGCTGAGACAGTGCGATTCGTGGACCAGTTCAAGACCAAGTTCGAGGACGGCAAGGGCAAGAAGATCCAACTCATCTGGGGCGATCCGGTGCGGATCGCAGACGACGGCACGGTGCGGGCGCGGGGGCGCAGAGGCACGATTGTCCCCGACAACCTCGTCGATACGGCTCTGCTCGAGATCTACGTCATCGACGTCGGGCAGGGCGATGGCGTGCTCATGCGCACGCCCAACGACAAGTGGCACCTGATCGACGCGGGCACCAAGAACGCCAACCAGCAGCTCAAGAAAGGCGCTCCCAACTTCCTGCGCTGGAAGTTCATCAAGGACCTGGGGCGGGACGCCATCGAGCTCGAGAGCGTGATCCTCACGCACCCCGACCTCGATCACTTCGGTGGCATGATCGATCTCTTCAGCAAGAGCCTGATCGGCTTCGGCTCGCTCCCGGATCGTCCGTTCGAGCTCAGCGTCAAGAACTTCTATCACTGCGGCATGGGCCGCTTTGCGGGCGCCGATCCACTCGGCAAGATGGAAGAGGGCGTGGTGGCTCCGTTTCCCCTGGGCAACCATGGCATCAAGGAAAAGGGCACCTTCATCACCGAACTCTTGTCGGACAAGAACAGCTTCGCGCAACCGGCCCGGCCGTTCACCGACGATTTCACCGAGCTCGCCGCGGGCGTCGGCACGGTGCCCGAGAACGTCATGCGTCTCGACACGTCGACCCCCTTTCTGCCCGGCTACGCTCCCGCGGACAACGCCGGCTGCACCATCCGCGTTCTGGGCCCGATCCTCGAGGCCACCCTCGCCGGAAAGAAGGGTCTGCGCAGGCTGGGCGGGGACTCGATCACCCGCAACGGCCACTCCATCGTCCTGCGAGTCGACTTCGGCAATGCTCGCATCTTGCTGACCGGCGACCTCAATACGAAATCCCAGCAGCTGATGCTGAGCTACATCCCCGAGACCGATTTCGCGGTGGATGTCGCCAAGGGGTGTCATCACGGCGCCGACGACATCGACCTGGGCTTCGTCAAGGCGATGGCCGCGCGCGCGACGGTGATCTCCTCGGGAGACAACGAGAACTTCGCGCATCCCCGGCCACGTGTCCTGGGAGCTTCCGCCAGGTACGGCCGCGAAGGCGTCGATGACAAGGGCAAGACCTCGCCACCCCTGCTCTACTCCACCGAGCTCGCGCGCTCGGTCGGCCTGACCTTCGCCCCGGGAAAGACCTTCCTCATCGACGATGCCGACCCCGATACGCCGACGCGAATCGCGACCAAAAACGTCAAGTGGAACCCGCCCGGGCCGATCGCCATGCGGGGCCTCGACGTCACCCCGCTGGGTACCGATCTCGTCTATGGACTGGTCAACGTTCGCACGGATGGCTCGACCATCCTCTGCGCGACCCTGGAAGAATCCGGCAGCGACTTCGATATCCGCGTGCTGAAAGCCGGAATCTCGCCTTCGGCCTGACAGATTCGCGGATCACCAGTCGGCAGGGGACACCTTGAAAAAGGTGTCCCCGAGGGGCCGAACTTCGGTCGAGCGTTCTCGTACTAAGCTGAGGTCCCACCATGAAGATCCGCACCCAGATTACGCTCGCTTTTCTGCTCTTCGCGATTCTTCCGATGACGGCGATCGTCCTCTACAGCTACGTCTCGTCCCTGCGGACCGTCCGCCAGGCGGTTGAGGCCGAAGCCGAGATCCTGACCGCCGACATGGAATCGCGGATGGGACAGGTGCGAGCCGAGATCCGGCACCGGGTCGAGCGCGTCGGCTCGCTCCCGCTGCGGCGCTGGGCCCTGGAAGACGAGACCGAGCTCGAGCGAGAAGCGCTCTACGAGTCGGTCGTGGCCGAGCTCGGCGAGACCGCTCCTCTGGTCGAAAGATTCGAGTTCGTGCCGGAGTGGGTCGGGGCGGAGCCGGCTCTTGCGGCGCCCGCGCCGGTGCCGCCCGGAGAGAGGCCCCCACCACCACCGCGCGCTGCTCCCATCGTGATCGACATGCGACAGATGCTCGCCACCGTCGAAGCCAGTATCGAAAATCTCGACCCGAGCTCGATCCAGGGCACCGACAAGGAGACGCTCATCGAGCAAGCCAGGCAGGGTCTCGAGTTGGTGCAGGAGCACGCCGAGCAGCTCAACCTCAAAACCGGGAGGATCCTCGAGATCCGTGCCGAGACCGACAGCGCGGCGCCTGACGACGTCCCTGATTCGCCCGCCCGCACCGCGGCCGACCGCCGCCGGGCCGAGCTAGAGCAGCAGATCTTCATGACCGGCGCCGCGGTTGCCGCCGCCGCGCCCGATAAGAGCGACGAGAGCGGCACGAGCTACCGGCTTCTCTTCAGCCAGGATCTGGAGGTTCCGGTCTATGAAGACGGGGCCCTGGTCGGAGAGGTCCGGGCGCAAGTCAAGAACGAGGAGGTGCTACGCCAGGTGCTCGCTCGCACCCGCCGCGATCGAGGCGAGCTTCCGTTCGCAATCGACGGCGAGGGCGGCCTGCACGCGGTGACCGACGACGATCGCGATCACATCGTGGCGATCGGTCTGGTCGAACCGATCGACCGCGAAGAGCTCAGCGAGCGCCGGGTCTTCGACAACTGGGTCGTCGTGACCAGCCCCGACGAGGCCACCGGCCTGACCTTCGGGATCGCCAAACCGATCGAGGAGTCCCTCGCCGAGATGCGCTCCACCGCGCTGCGCAACTTCGGCGTCGGCTCCGGCCTGATCGGCCTGGCGCTCCTGGGGGTTCTGCCGCTTTCGCGGCGAATGACCCACGGCCTGAATCTGGTCTCCAGGGGAGCCGAGCGGGTGGCCGGCGGCGACCTCGGCGCGCGCGTGCCGCTCGAGTCCAAGAACGAGATCGGCCAGCTCGCCCGCGCCTTCAACAACATGGCTGAAGACCTCCAGGAGAATCAGCAACGTCTGCTCGCGGGGGAACGGATGCAGGCCGAGTTCGACCGCAAGACCGAGGAGCTCGAGGAAGCGCGCCGGTTCCAGCTCTCGCTCCTGCCCAAGGCCCTGCCCGAGCACCCGGCCTTCGATCTCGCGGCGGTGATGAAGACCGCGACCGAGGTCGGCGGCGACTACTACGATTTTCGGATCGCCGACGACGGCGCCTTGACCGTTGCGATCGGCGACGCCACCGGCCATGGCGCCAAGGCCGGTACCATGGTGACGGTGGTCAAGAGCTTATTCTCCGCCTTTCCGCCGGAGAGTGGCCTGGCCGAGTTCCAGGCTCAGGCCGCCGCGGCGATCAAGCGCATGGACCTGGGGCGGATGTCGATGGCTCTGACCCTGGCACGTCTGAGCGAGGCGGGCCTGAAGATCTCGGCGGCCGGCATGCCGCCGGTGCTCGTCCGCCGCGCCGTCACCGGCTCGGTCGAGGAGATCTCGATCGAGGGCATGCCTCTCGGAGGGCTCGACTTCGCCTATCGGGAGCGGTCGGTGGCGCTCGAATCCGGCGACATCGTCCTGCTCATGAGCGACGGCTTTCCCGAGCTTCCGAGCTCGGAGGGCGAGGTCCTCGGCTACGACCGCGCGAGCGCCAGCTTCGCCGCCGGCGGCACCGACCCGAACGGGATCATTCGGCACCTACTGGCGAGCGCCGAAAGCTGGGCCGAAGAGGCCGCTCCGGCGGACGACATCACGTTCGTCGCGATTCGGGTCCGATAGAGGTCGCGAGCCGGAACAGAATCAACGCGGCGAGGCCCCAGGCCGGGGGCAGCCACAGCGGAATGAGAAACAGCGCTTCGGCGTACTCCCAGGCCCCGTAGGCCACCGCGACGAGCTCCCCGCCCGGTCCCAGCACGAATCCACAGGCGTACATCACGCCTGCCTGTTTGGACCACCACAGAACCAGGCAGACTGCGCTCCCGGCTATATAAATGGCGGTGAGCGTCAGGGGACTCTGCCAAAGTGCCGCGGCGCACAGCACGAGGACGACCCAGAGCGCGATGCAGGTGAGCACCCGCCGCCCAGCCCGGCTCAGGATCGATCTCCGATCGTCAACTCCGAGCCGGCCTTCGCGAACTTACTGGATTGCGCTCGCTCGCCCCGAATCATCGAGCAAATTGTAGCGTGAGTTTGACGCGACCACGTCAGTGCGACTTCGACCTCGGACGCGACGACCAGTGGCTGTGGACAATTCGCCAGCCGTGGTCTCCACGTCGCAGAACGACCGTTTCGGTCCCAAGTATGTCGATTTCCTTGTCCCGAAAGCTCCCGCTCGTCTCCGATCGCGTGAGTACCCAGCCGGCCTCGCCTGCCGCGCCCAACCTCTCCTCGACGATCCTCTGGCTCGTCGCCACTGAAACCTCCATATCCGCACCGAGGTGATGGGAAGCGTACTCGTCTCGGGAAAGCTCCGCTCCGCCCGACTCGAAGATGGTCACGGCGGGATCCAGAAGTGCGAGGACCGCCTCCCGATCGCCGGATGCCAGCGCTTCGTGAAACCCGGCCACGGTATCGGTCGGTGAGTCGTGGTCTTCATGCGCCGACAGCGATGCCGGCACGATCAAGGTCAGTACCAAAAACATCTTGAGGCGGTTCTTCATTGCAGGTCTCCTCCGCCTGGTCGGAATTGAACCAACGCGGGTGCAGATTGAGCAAAGAAGTGACGCTCGGTCAAGAACTCCTTTATCGTGGGAACAAGGGCCCCTCGTCGAGCCGATAGGCGCGCCAGATGAAGTAGATGGCGGGAAACACCAGTAGCTCCGCCACGAACGAGGTAAAGACTCCGCCGACCATCGGCGCGGCGATGCGTCGCATGACATCCGAGCCGGTCCCGGTCGCCCAGAGGATCGGCACCAGCGAAAAGAAGGTCGCCATCACAGTCATCATCTTGGGGCGGATCCGCTGGACGGCTCCGTGATCGACCGCCTCGGCCAGCTGCGCATAGCTCTCCATCCGGCCCTTGCGCTTCCAGTCCTCGTAGGCGATGTCGAGATAGAGCAACATCACGACTCCGGTCTCCGCCGCCAGGCCCGCGAGCGCGATGACCCCAACCCAGACCGCAATCGACCAGTTGTAGTCGAGCGCCCAGAGCAGCCAGACCGAGCCCACCAGCGAGAACGGAATCGCCGATAGGACGATGGCCGTCTTGACGATCGACTTCAAGTGGAAGTAGAGAATCAAAAAGATCACCGTCAGGGTGAGCGGCACGATCAGCAACAACCGACCCTTCGCTCTCTGCATGTACTCGTACTGTCCGGACCAGAAGATCGTGTAGCCGGGTGGCACCTCGACCTGTGCGGCGACCTCGCGCTGGGCGCGTCGCACCCATGAGCCGACGTCGATTCCGCGAAGGTCGACATAGACCCAGGCGTTCGGCCGGGCGTTCTCCGTTTTGATGCCGGGAGGCCCTTGGCGAAGTTGGATATCGGCGAGTTGACCCAGCGGCACCTGGGCGCCGGTGGGTGATGCCACCAGAATCTCGCGCAACGCGACCGGATTGTCGCGCAGCTCTCGCGGATAGCGTACGTTGATCGGGTAGCGCTCGAGGCCTTCGACGGTCCACGAGACGTTCATGCCGCCGACGGCGGACTGGATAACATCCTGTATGTCTCCGACGGTGAGCCCGAACCGGGAAGCCGCCAGGCGATCGATGTCGAAGTCGAGATAGCTGCCGCCCATGACCCGTTCGGCATAGGCCGAAAGCGTCCCGGGCAGCGGCTTGACCACGGCCTCGACATCCTTGGCGATCTGCTCGAGAACAGTGAGGTCGGGTCCCGCGACCTTGATCCCGACCGGCGTCTTGATTCCGGTCGAGAGCATGTCGATGCGGGTCTTGATCGGCATCGTCCAGGCGTTGGTCAGACCCGGAAACTGGATCGCTGCATCGAGCTCCGCGATCAGATCGTCCTTGGTCAACCCCGGCCGCCACTCCTCGGGGTCCTTCAGGATGATCGTGGTCTCGAGCATCGAGAGCGGCGCCGGGTCGGTCGCGGTCTCGGCGCGTCCGACCTTGCCGAACACGCTTTCGACCTCGGGAAACGAGCGGATGATCTTGTCGGTCTGCTGCACGATTTCCCGGGCCTTGGTGATCGAGACACCGGGGAATGTCGTCGGCATATAGAGCAGATCTCCCTCCCAGAGCGGTGGCATGAACTCCGAACCGATGGTCTGGAGCGGAATGAAGGTCAGCGCGAGGACGACCACCATGATGCCGATCACCGCCCACCGCCAGCGCAAGCAGAGGTTCAAGACCGGGGTGTAGAGAAACCGTAGAAACCGGGAGACCGGATGACGCTTTTCACTGAAGATCCTGCCCCGCACGAACCAGTACATCAGCACCGGCACTACCGTCACCGCGAGGATCGCGGACAAACCCATGGCGTAGGTCTTGGTGAACGCCAGGGGCTTGAAGAGACGTCCCTCCTGGGCTTCCAGGGTGAAGATCGGCATGAAGGAGACCGTGATCACCAGCAGGGTGAAGAACAAGGTCGGTCCGACTTCCTGGGCCGAGCGCATGATGATCTCGAGATGCGAGCGCTTGCCGCGCCACTCCTCGTAGTGCTTGTGGGCGTTCTCGACCATGATCACCGCAGCGTCAACGAGAACGCCGATCGAGATCGCGATGCCGCCCAACGACATGATGTTGGCCCCGAGCCCTTGGAACTTCATGATCACGAAGGCCAGGAGGATCGAGACCGGGATCGACACGATCGCGACGAAGGCCGAACGAAAGTGAAACAGGAAGACCAGACAAACCAGGGCCACCACGATCAACTCCTCGATCAAAGTCTCGGTCAGCGTCTCGATCGAGCGCTCGATCAGCCCGGTGCGGTCGTAGGCGACCGAAATCTCGACGTCGTCGGGCAGCCCGGCCTCGAGCTCGGCGAGCCGCTCCCTGACCTTGGCGATCGTCGAGAGCGTGTCGGCGCCCGAACGTACGACCACGATGCCACCGACCGTCTCTCCCTCACCGTTCCAGTCGGCCATGCCGCGGCGGATCTCGGGTCCGATCGTGATGTTGGCGATGTCTTTGAGCAGAATCGGCACCCCTCCGGGGCCGCTGCCCAGAACCACCGCCTCCAGGTCCCTCACGTCCTTGACGTACCCCCGGCCCCGCACCATGAACTCGCGCTCGGACATCTCGACCAGACGGCCTCCGACCTCGACGTTCGAACGCTGAATCGCGCGACCGATGGCCTGAAGGGGTAGCCCGTAGGCCCGAAGCCGAACCGGATCGACCTCGACCTGGTACTGCCGGACGAACCCCCCGATCGAGGCCACCTCGGAGACCCCTTCCACCGAAGACAGACCGTACTTGAGATACCAGTCCTGGTAGCTCCGGAGATCGGCGAGCGAGCGCTCCTTTGAGTTGAGGGTGTACATGAAGGCCCAGCCGACGCCGGTCGCGTCGGGCCCCAGCTGAGGGGATACACCTCTGGGCAGGTCTCGTGTCAGACCCGACAGGTATTCCAGGACCCTAGATCGCGCCCAGTAGAGATCGGTCCCGTCCTCGAAGATCACGTAGACGAAGGAGAAGCCGAAGAACGAGTATCCCCGGACCACCTTGGCGAAGGGCACCGCCAGCATTTTGGTCGTGATCGGATAGGTGACCTGATCCTCGACGACCTGTGGAGCCTGTCCGGAGAACTCCGTGAAGATGATCACCTGGACGTCGGAAAGATCCGGAATCGCATCGATCCTGGTTTCCTTGATTGCCCAGACTCCCGCCAGGATGGCGAGGACTAGACCGACCGTCACCAGGAGCTGGTTCTTGAGCGACCATTCGATCAGCCTATTGAGCATGACCGCCCTCCCCCTCGCCGGCCGCGCCGGCCGGCTTCGGGGCCGGTTTCCGGCGCTGCGCGATCATCTTCTGGATGGCCGCCTGCAGGTTGGCCTCGGAATCGATCAGGAACTGAGCGGAAGTCACGACCCGGTCGCCCTCGGCGAGCCCCTCGAGAACCTCGACGTACTCCTCGCCCGGGTGTCCGAGCGTGACCGCGCGGGGCGCGAAGCGGCCCTCTCCCAGGTCCAGCACAACGACGCTGCGTTGCCCGGTTCGAAGGACCGCGAGAGAAGGCACGGTCAGAGCGTCTGGCGCGGCGACAGGCTCGAAAGTCACCGTGGCGAACATGCCGGCGCGCAGCCGGCCTCCCGGGTTGGGCACCTCGAGCTTCACCCTGAGGGTGCGGGTCTTCTCCGAGAACTCGGGCTCGATGAAACGGACCGTGCCACGGAAGGTCTCGCCGGGGAAATAGGTGAACCTGACCTCAGCGGGAGTCCGCTCGCGAACCCACGCGACCTGATCCTCGAAGATCTCGACAGACAGCCACAACGAGGAGAGGTTGGCAATGTGGTAGGTCTCCATGCCCGGCTTGACCGCCATGCCTTCGAGCCCGGGCATGCGCTTCATGACCAGGCCGCTCGAAGGTGCCACGACCTTGAGCGTCCGGAAGATCTCACCGGTCTCCTCGAGCTCGGCGATCTGCTCCGGTGCGATGTCCCAGTACGAAAGCCGGGTCCGAGCAGCGTCCACAAGAGCCTCGGCTCTGCGACGGGCGTCGGCGGCCGGGTCTTCCATGTTGGTGGCAAACTTCCTGGCGTATTCGATCGCCGACAGCAGCTCCTGCTCGGTCTGGACCAACTCCGGGGAGTAGACCTCGAACAACGGCTGCCCCCGCCTCACCGGTTCACCGACATAGTTGACGTAGACCTTCTCCACCCAACCCGTGTACTTGGTGGTGACCGTAACCATGCGTTCCTGGTCGTATTCGAGGTACCCGACGGTTCGCACCTTGTGGGTGAGATCGCGCCGCTCGACCAGCGCGGTCTGGACGTTCATGTTTTGAACCACGGCCGGATTGATCGAGACCGTGGTCCCCGCGCCCATCGCCTGCTCGGCTTCGTCCGCGTAGAACGGCAGATAGTCCATCCCCATCTCGTCCTTCGCCGCCACCGGCGACGTGATCGTCGGGTCCATCGGGTTGCGGTAGAAGAGGATCTCCCGCTCACTCGTCGAACCGAAGGGCGCCACCGCTCCGCGCCCGCTTAGTGCTCCGGCCACCCGCACCAGTTCCATGCCGCAGATCGGGCATTCGCCCGGATTCTCCTCCAGAATGTGTGGATGCATCGAACAGGTCCACAACTCTGCGTCTGGATCGCTTCCGGCTTCCTTCACCATTTCAGTCGCGCGCTGACCGGTGACCGGCTCGAGCCACGCATCGACCGGATGCAGGTTCAGGGGATCGAAGAAAAGAAGGTAGAAGACGACGAAGCTGCCGCCGATCCACAAAAGCGGCCCGAGCCACCGTTTCGACCTCTGTATCGCTCTCTTGTCGGTATTCGTCATGACTCAGATCGCTCCGTGTTCTTGTTTGATTCCAGTGCACCCCCGAGAGCGCCCTCGAGCTTCGCGAGACCGACCAGATAGTCGGTCCTGGCGCGAGCGACCGCGGTATGGGCCTCGAAGAGAACGTGCTCCGCGTCCAGGAGGTCGAGGGCGTTCAGGTTTCCGGTGATGTAGCCGGCCTGGGCGGATTCGAGAGCCTCCTCGGCCTGAACCACCAGGAGATCCTGAACCAAGCGCAGTTGCCGCCAACTGAGCGGAACTTGCTGCGCCAGGTCACCGATCGTCGCTTCAATCGCCGCTTCGATCTCTCGCTTGGCTTCTTGCGCCGCGCTCTCGAGCTCGATCGCCTCCTCGACCCCGGCGGCCAGCTTCCTGCGCCAGACCGGAAGGGTGACGGCTCCCTGGATCGCGAGGATGTCGTCGCCGTTGTCCTCGGGCGGCTGCAGCCGGCCGGGGGTGTCGTCGCGCGGGTCGACCGCCGTGAACGTCAGGCCGACCTTGAAATCCGGGCGGTAGTCCTTCTCGGCCAACCGCACGAGGGCTTCGGCTCGGGCGATCCTCGAGTCCGCCGTCGCGAGCTCGGGGCGATAGCGATGCGCCGTCTCCACCAATCGCCCGAGATCCAACCACACCTCCGAGGCGCTCGACAAGAGGCTTGGCGGTACCGGCAGCGACGAACCGGCCTCGCGATCGCGCAGGGCATTGAGCTGCGCCACGAGCCTGACGCGCCTCGTTTCGAGCTCGAGGAGGCGATTTTCGATCCGCGTGATCTCGGCCTGGAGCTTGATCACGCCCTGACCGCCGCCGACTCCGGTCGAGTAGCGAGCCCGAGCGATCTCTTCATGCTGCACCAGGTGAGAACGAAACTCCTCGGTGATCTCACGGTATCGCTCGAGAAAAGCCAACTCGTAGAAGAGACGCCTGGACTCGGTGACCAGGGTCAGCCGTTTCGCCTCGACCTCGGATTCCAGGGCCGCGGCTTCATGGAGAGCAGCCTGCTCCTTGAGCGCCAGCTTGCCCGTCCAGGGCAGCCCCTGGACGATTCCCGCGGAGAGACGCTGAGGTCCGGTGCGGGTCTCGGGCGACTCCAGGAAGGTAGTCAGGCTGGCGACGGGATCCGGCAGCGCCCTGACCTGCGGCGCGCGCCCGGCCGCGGCTCGGGCACGGCCTTCTGCGGCAGCGACACCGGGGTTCCGCTCCAGGACCTCACCCACCACTTCCCGCAACACGGGATCTTCAATGCCTGCGACGATTCGGATTGCTGGTGAGGGATCCTGACTCGCCGACTGGCCGACCGTCGGCCAGGCAACCGCCAGAACTACGAGCGCAAACCGCGCGGAATACTGTTTTTCAAAACGCATGAAACTCCTCCAAAGATGATCTGCAGGGTCCCGGTCGCCCCAACCACGGGACGATCCGGCACAGGTCTCTTCAGAAGAGAATCAGAGCTGATAGGTCGAGAGCAGAGCGCAGCGATCCCGCGGGCGATGCGCGAGGCCGCCTGCCGCGGCCGGCGCGATCGCGGTGCCGGCCGGAGCGAGGATCGAGTCCATTGCGCTGACGGCATCGGAAGTCTGCAACCGAGGGGATCCGAAAGAATGCGCTTCGGATTCGCGAGTGCCGGCACCGGGCGCGCAGCAGTCGGCGGACGCCGGCGACGGCTCGCGATGACAGGGCGAAACGCCGGGAGACGCTTTCGCCTGGACCATCGTGCCTGAATCCGACATCGCGTCGTGAAAGTCGGCCGAATGCGGCACCGAGGCGGCCTGCATCATCGGGCAGCCCGGCCTCATGGCGGCGGAGCGCGCGCAGACCTCAGCCGCGGGGATCGCAAGCATCGCGACCGCCAGCAACACTGCCAGGAAGGACCGGTTCGGGCTCATGACCACCGCATAATACAGAAGACGGCCGCGGCCGCAAGTCAAGAGACCCACAAGCGTCCGCTTGCGAGTCCCACCCGTAGGGGTATTGCAGCGACCGCGAGGCCGTCCCTACGCTGTAACCCGCGTCGCGGACCCTCCGCCGGAGATCGGCCTTGTTCACGGACCTCTGGACCAGATTCCTCGAACTGAGCCCGGTCGGGCAGGCACTCGCAGGCACGCTGTTCACCTGGGGCCTGACCGCCCTGGGCGCGTCGCTGGTGTTCTTCGTTCGCCAGGAGAACAGAAAGCTCCTCGACGTGATGCTGGGTTTTACCGGTGGCGTCATGATCGCGGCCAGCTTCTGGTCCCTACTCTCCCCGGCGATCGAGATGTCGGAGAGTCTCGGGAGACTCTCTTGGGTGCCCGCCGCAATCGGATTCTCCCTGGGCGCGGTGTTTCTTCGCCTGGCCGACTTCGTCACCCCGCACGTGCACCTAAAGGCGCCGATCGAGACGGCGGAGGGCATTCCCACCAGGCTCGAGCGCACGACCCTGCTGGTTCTCGCGATTACCTTGCACAACATCCCCGAAGGGCTGGCCGTGGGTGTCGCCTTCGGCGCCGCCGCCCACGGCCTCGAATCGGCCACCGTCGCCACCGCGGTGGTGCTCGCGATCGGGATCGGCATCCAGAACTTCCCCGAGGGCATGGCGGTGTCGATGCCGCTCCGACGCGAAGGCTTCTCGCCGGCCAAGAGCTTCTGGTACGGCCAGCTCTCGGGAGCGGTCGAACCGGTGGCCGGAGTGCTTGGCGCCGCGGCGGTACTCACCTGGCAGCCGATCCTCCCCTACGCGCTGGCGTTCGCGGCCGGCGCGATGATCTTCGTGGTGGTCGAAGAGGTCATCCCCGAGGCTCAGAGCTCCGGCAACGGCGACGCCGCGACCATGGGCCTCGTCGCCGGCTTCGTGGTGATGATGATCCTCGATGTGGCCTTGGGCTAGCCCAGCCATTCCTCTAGGGAAACAGGCGCGCCACAGACCAGCCACCCTCGCGCCGGGTATAGACCCGCCGGTCGTGCAGTCGATGCGCCTTGCCCGACCAGAACTCGATTCGCTCGGGTTCGAGACGGTAGCCGCCCCAGAACGCCGGCCGCGGCACCGGCCGCACCGGGTAGCGCAGCTCGGCTTCGGCGAACCGCCGCAGCAGCTCGCCTCTTGACCCGAGCGGCTGGCTCTGCTTCGAGGCCCACGCGCCCAGGCGGCTCAGCCGCGACCGGCCGGCCCAGTAGGCGTCCGACTCAGCCTCCGAGACTCGCGCCACCGGGCCCTCGACGCGTACCTGCTCCTCGATCGAGAGCCAGTGAAAGCAGAGAGCCGCCCGCGGATTCTCTTCCAGCTCGAGCGCCTTGCGGCTGCCGTAGTTGGTGTAGAAGACGAAGCCGTGCTCGTCGAAGCCCTTGAGCAAAACCATCCTCACTGCCGGCGCGCCGTCGGAGCCTGCGGTCGCCAGCGCGCAACGGGTGACATCGCCCGGCTCGCCGGCGGCCTTGGCGCGCTCGAAGAGCTCGCCGAACTGGGTGATCGGATTCTTGGCCTTCACGCGGGTCCGAGTCTATCGGTAGGCTCGCGCTCTAGGCCGACCTGGACGCCGGCGCCGGGCTCTTCGCTGTCGTGCCCAGCGGCTCGAAGACCGCCGAAAAATGCCGGAGCGCCGCCGGTTGTTTGACGATCCGGAAGCCTCCAATCGACTCGCGCTGCTCGAAGGTCTCGCCGATGACCTCGATCACGTAGTCGATGTGGCTCTTGGTGTAGACGCGCCGCGGAATGGCCAGCCGTACGAGCTCGTTCTCCGCCGGGAACTCACGGCCGGTCTCCGGGTCGCGCCGTCCGAGCATGACCGAACCGATCTCGACCGAGCGGATGCCGCCCTGGAGATAGAGCGCCACCGCGAGCGCCTGCCCGGGGTACTGCGACCTCGGAATGTGCGGAAGCGCGCTCGCGGCGTCGATGTAGATGGCGTGGCCGCCCGGCGGCTGCACGATCGGGACCCCGGCCGAGGCCAGATGCTCGCCCAGGTACCTGGTCGAGGCATGCCGGTAGCGCTGGTACTCGGGGTCGAGGGCCTCGTAAAGGCCGACCGCGATCGCTTCGAGGTCCCGGCCGGCCAGGCCGCCGTAGGTCGGAAATCCCTCGGTCAGGATCAGCAGCTCTTCCTCCTGGAGGGCGACCTCGTCGTCGTTGGTACACAGAAAGCCACCGATGTTGGCCATCCCGTCCTTCTTGGCGCTCATGGTGCAGCCGTCGGCGAGCGAGAACATCTCGCGGGCAATGTCGATCAGTGCCTTGTCTTCGTAGCCCGGCTCTCGACGCTGGATGAAATAGGCGTTCTCGGCGAACCGGCAAGCGTCCAGATAGAAGGGCACGCCGCGATCGCGGCTGAGCACGGAGGCGGCTCGCAGGTTGGCCATCGACACCGGCTGCCCGCCACCGCCGTTGTTGGTGATCGTGACCATCGTGAACGGCACCGCACCGGGGTTGCCGTCGAGGGTCCTCTCGAGAGCCTCGAGATCGATGTTGCCCTTGAACGGATGAGACGCCCCGAGGTCGTGCGATTCTTCGCACGGGAGATCCAGAGCCTTGGCGCCGGTCGCTTCGATGTTGGCCCTCGTCGTGTCGAAATGGGTGTTGTTGGGCACCACATGCCCGGGACGGCACAGAGTCGCGGCCAGAATCCGCTCGGCGGCTCGTCCCTGGTGCGTGGGGATGACGTGCCGAAAGCCGTAGATGTCTCGTACCGCGTCTTCGAAGCGGCGAAAGCTGTCGCTGCCGGCGTATGACTCGTCGCCCCGCATCATCGCCGCCCATTGCGCTGCGCTCATGGCACCGGTGCCACTGTCGGTGAGCAGATCGATCAGAATCGCGGCCGCCGGCACCTTGAAGAGGTTGTAGCCCGCCTCGTGGAGACAGTGTTCTCGGTCCTCCCGGCTGGTCATCCGGATCGGCTCGACCGACTTGATGCGAAACGGCTCGATGATCGTGGGCATAGTTGATCTCCCTGGACCCGTCGGTCCACTCCGATTCTCGCGCCCGCCGGGAGCGGGCGCCACACCCCGCGGGCCGGAAGCATCCCCCGCCGGAACGGGTGGGAGAGCGGCTATTCGTCCTCTACGACCACCGCCGTGCCGAAGACCAGCAACTCGGCCGCCATGGTCATGACCATCGAGGTCGAGAAACGCACCTCCACGACGGCGTTCGCGCCCAGCGAACGCGCTTCCTGGATCATCCGGTCGAGAGCCTGCTCCCGAGCCTCGGCGAAGAGCTTGGTGTACTCGCTGATCTCGCCGCCGACCAGGTTGCGCAGGCCGGCCATCACGTCCTTGCCCAGGTGACGGGCGCGGATGGTGTTGCCGCGCGCCAGCCCGAGGGTTCTAACGATCTTCTTGCCTTCTATCGTCGCAGTGGTAGTCACGATCATTTCTCGACCCTCCGGTAGCGGTCGCTCTTGCGAGCCCGAAGCCGGTCGATCACGACCGACAGCAACAGGAGGACCACCGCCGAGAGCCCTCCAAACGCCGCCAGCTTCTCGCCGAGGCTCTGGGTTCCCTGCCAGGCCTCGCCGAGGGCGAAACCGACAACGCCCACCACCCAGACGATCAGCATCAACCAGCCGACCCCGAAGGCCAGGCCGCTCGCGCCGCCTCGCGGGCGCTCATCCCATTGGTCATCGGACGGCACACGAAACTCCGTCCCCATCGTGGTCTTTCGCATCATCGCCAGTTCCTCCGTCAGTTTGCGACACTCGCCGCAGTCCACCAAGTGCACCCTCACCCGCTGCTCCTCTTCCTGGGTCAAGGCGTGATCGAGGTACCCGGTCAGCAGGGACTCGTCGAACGGCCTCCCGCAACCGGGCTCGGTCAACGCCAGGTCCTTTCGTTCAGTCATGGGAGGCGCCTCCCTTCGAGATCTGCTCCGCAGTGCCGCGGCCCGGGTCGAGATAGGCAGCCCGCAGCTTCTTGCGCGCCGCGTGGAGCCTCGACATCACGGTCCCCAGCGGGATCGACAAGACCCGGGACAGCTCTTCGTAGGAGAGATCGTGATAGTCGCGCAAGACGAGGATCTCGCGGTGCTTGGTGGGCAGACCCGAGACAGCGCGCCAGAGACGCCTCCGGGTCTGACGGGTCACGGCGTCGTCTTCCGGGCTCGCAGCGCGATCGACGATCTGATGCCCCAGATCGGGCCCGACCTCGACGGCCAGCGGCTCGTTTCGGCGGAGCTTGCGCTTCCGCCACAGGTCGCGGACGAGATTCCGGACGACCGTGAACAGCCATGGCCTCAAGGGCCGCTCGCGATCCAGACTACGGATGTGGCTGAACAGTTTGAGCATCGCCTCCTGCGAGACGTCCAGCGCGTCGTCCGGATTTCCGGTCATCTGCAGCGCCAGGACGAACGCCGCCTTTCGGTGACGACGGGTCAGCTCGGCGAGCGCCCCGCCATTGCCCTGTTGCGCGCTGGCAAGAAGATCCCTTTCCGCCTCGGCGTCGTCCGATCGTCGTGACAGGGACGATGGGTCCGATAACGCACCAGCTTTCGTCAGGGTAAGAGCTCCGTTCACGCCTAGGGTACGCGCGGGCAGGCGGATTATTCGAGGCGCCGGCCGAAACTCGGCGAATCGATCGAGAACCGGCTGGCTTCAGCCCACCGATCGCGGTTCCAACGTCATTTCTTTCTGGTTCCGGTCACTGCCTCTGTCGGCCGAGTCCACGACTGCTCGGCTGCCATCCTGTGCTTGTACTCGACCTGGCTCGCCTTCTTGCCGCGCCCGCGGAACCGGAAGGTGAGCCGAAGCAGAGCGTCTTCGGCGTTCGTTTCGCAGAAGACATGTGGGTGGTCAGCATCCGGGACCAGGAGAAGCTTGGTCTCGTCCCTGGTCCGCGCATAGAGAACCGTGGTCAACTTCCCGCGGGCATCGTCTTGCGGAGCCCCCCAGATCTCCAGATCCCACGCCGCACCGTCCGGATCGACTTCGTAGACTCCCACGTAGTCGTAGCGCTTGAGAAACCTCGGATCCGGCCACACCGGCGCGAGCTTCTCTTTTATTGACTTCTTCGTCGACTTGGTCACCGACTTCTTCGCCGACCTCTTTACCGGCCTTTTCGCCGGCTTCTTCGCCGGCGCCTTGCTCGGCTTCGCCGACGTCCCCGGCGGCGGGTCTCCCGCGGTCGGGAGTCTCTCTTTCGGAGCTGTCTGCGTCGCGCGCGCCCCGGCGTTCCGCCTGCCATCCTCCCCTCCGGTCGACTCGCCGCCCTCGGCGACCCAGACGCCGGTCCATGTCTGCGTCGGCTTCGCGCCCTTGTCCAGATTTGGCCCCATCTCCCACTTCAACCGGGTCCTTTCAGTGCCTTCGCCGAGCTCGAAAACGAGCCGATTCTCGAGGTCATCCGTGCAGAAGACGTTCTCTTGAAGAGCGCCGCCCACCTCGACTCGGTAGAGCGGCTGAGAGAGAAGCGCGACGTGCGAGGCCGCCGCTGTGGCCTCTTCGACCGTTTCGCCGATCTCGAGGTTCGCGAACAGAACCGCCGAGGTCGACTCGAAGAGCGCGTCAAGACCCCAACCTTCCGCCGCGATCTCGACCTCGAGCTCTTCCCCGAGCTCATTGGTGCACACATAGAGCCCGAGATAGGGATCCCTCCAAGCGGCGTCGACGCTGGCCGACCGCTGGGTGCTCTGGTCGAGATCCAAGATCGGCGCGAACCGGCTCCCTCCGCCGTCGGGATCTCGGAGCTTGCTGACAAGATCGTCCAAGGTTTCCAGCAACGGGATCGACGGATCGCACTCCCACTCGCGGCGCAAGTCGTTCATCCGTCTGCGGGCCTCGAGCGACAGCTCGTTCTTGGGAAGGGCGTCACCGCCAAGATACGTCTTCATGAACTTCTCGAAGAACCCGAGTTGCTTGTCGTAGAAATCGCGAAACCACAGCTCGTTGTATACGAACGGCAGATATCCCGGGAAGGACCATGGGCGGTTCACCGATCGGTGCAAGAGATCCACGGGCAACTCCGCTCGCAGATCGACCCGCATCCAGAAGGGATCGATCACCTCACAGACCAACGTGTCCGATCCCGAAGGGCCCTCCTCGCGGCTCTTGACTTTCAGACCCAGCGCATCGACGATGTCCCAGCTCGGTGTGCGATGGAACCGAACCTGGTAGCTGCCGCGCATGGGCTTGAGAAACAGGCCGTCGTCTTCCTTGATCTCACCGTGGCCCTTGCGCTTCCTGATCACGCGCTCGAATCCGACGACCGACTGATAGCAAGGCCGGTCCGGGCTGTCTTCGTCGCGAAACTCCTTCAAGCTTAGATTGCGCAGACGAACACCATCCGCGAACGCCTCGAGGTGCTTGGCGCAAAATTCCATCAATGCGGACGACTTGACGGAGGACTCACCGTCGTCGGACTCCTCCACCAGCCGCTCGACCTCGAACAGCTCCTGATCGACGGCCTCCTGGCCGACACCGATCGCCGGATAGTCCAAGGCGCTGAGGCTCAAGAGTCGGTCCTTGGCGACCGGCCCGTCGTGCTCGAGCCAGGGGTCTACACCGTTGAGAATCCGGCAATAGGTGGTCGGCAAACCCAGCACCTCGCGGCCCTCGGTGACCGCGATCGGCGAGTCCGCGAACATGTAGGGCCAGTGGAGCCAGGACAGGTCGCACTTCTGCGGCGGCATCATCGGCAGGCCTTCGAGTCCCTCGGTGCCCCAGCCGATCAACTCCTCGCTCTCGGCCACGAAGGCGAAGCCCACCTCGTTGCGCGCCCACCAGCCGATGTCGTTGGCGGTCGACGACATGCGTCCGTAGCTCGTGACCACGAGAAACACCCAGGAGTCGTTCTTGCCACCCTGGCTGCGTGGAACCGCTCGGTAGGGCGTCTGCCTGCCAACGGAAGGAAGCGCTTCCTGCAGACGCGCCGAAGATGCCCTGAGTGGCAGAACGCGAATCGTCACGTCGTGAAAATCGAACGGCCCCTCGACGGCTTCCACGACCGGTCCGAGGACGGTGTTGAACTCGGGCAGCCGTGTGGAGGTGGTCCCGATCCGTTCGATGCCATCCGCGATCGGAACGACGGGGTCGAGCCGCTGCTCCCCGTGCCAGGCGTTCCAGCCGCTTTGATGGCCCGACTCGCCTTCCTTGGTCTCGCCCTTGGCCATTTCCGCCCGCCAGCAGATCCGACGTGCCGGCTCGTAGCGAAAATCCAGCGACATCCAGAACGGCACCAGCGGCTTGAGCACCGCCGCCGGCTTGCCGTCCCTGCGAATCTCCGCGTCCACTTCGAGCCCGAGGGACTCGAGGATCGGGTAGGCGTCATGGCGATGGAGCACCACCGAGATCCCGCCGGTGGGATCGCCCCGCAGCAACTCGGCGCTGCCCATCAAGCCGCCGTGGTTGAATCGCCGAACGTGCATCCGAGAGTTGTTCAGCGCCTGGTAGCAGGCGGCTCTAGGAACCGGCGCCCGAAACTGCTTGAGGTTGATCTGGTTGCCGTAGAGATCCGGCGGCATCTGAGTGAGCGAACGGAAAAGCTGGGTAAGCAGAGAAACGATCGGAGCGGGAGACGCTTCGCTTGCAGCACCGCCCGGCGCGCCGGTCGGAGTCACCAGCTGAGCGAGCATCTCCATGAGGTCGGGAGCGGCGCCGAGCGTGCTGAGCACTGACTTCGACATCCGCAGGAACGGATTCATCACGTAGTTGAGGTCGGCCGGCATCTCGATCCTAGGAGTCTCCTGCTCGATCTCCAGAAGGGTCTGAAACTCGGTCTCCCGGCCGGCATAGAGCTCGGGCAGGACCAGGGTCTGCAGGGTCAGAAGGCGGCGGCGGAGCCGCGGATCCCGCAGCCAGGGGTTGAGACCGGCCTCTAGCCGACACGGGACCTTGGGCCAGCCGTAGACCTCGCGCCCGGCCGCCACCGACCAGTCGTCGTCGACGAAGATGAACGGCGAGACCGTTGCGAACTCATGGATCATCACCGACTCGCCACCAACACCCGAGGGCGCCGCGTTCCACTGATTCCAGTGGCCGATCAGCGGTACGGTGAAAAGGATCTCGTTTTGCGCCGACCAGCCCAGGTTGGAGGTTGCCGCCGACATGCGCCCGTAGTTGACGACGGTCAGCAGCACGTAGGGAGCCGCCGGCCGGAACCTGGCGATCTCCGGCGGAACATCCATGTTGAGGTAGCGGTCGCAGAACCGCTGCAGGCTGTTCATCTTCGCCCGCAAGGGGAAGCACCGCATGGTGACGTCCTCGAAGTCGAGGGCGCCCAAGCTGGCCTCGACACGGCGATGGCCGAGACCGGCGAACCTCATCGGCCACCGCGAGTCACGACGCAACTGCTCCGCGATCTCGCGGGACGAGCTGTTTTTACCGGTCTTCCCCATCTGAGGTGCGCCGCAAACTGCGAGGAGCGGCGTCAGTATACCCCCGGCAGCAGGGCCAAGGTATCGGCTGCGAGGGGCGGTACCCGGACCGAGGGTGGGGCCGCAAACCTCTCTCTCCACGGTCGGGACCTGCCCGTAGAGGTGGTGTAAAGTACCGCGATCATTGAAAAAGTTTACTTGCTCACAGGCAACTACGCGCCGATAGAAGACTCGAAAACCGTTAATGACAGTTCGACGACGACTGAGAGGGCATTGGCCTGCCGGCGCTCGAGCTCGAGCCGCTGTGAGACGTTACATAGCGGTCCAAAGCCGATCTGTTCAGACTGCGCTTGTTCGTTGTGCGAACAAGCGAAACCAAGCACGGGAAAGGAGCGTCTGATGAGAGCTCGAAGAAGACTGGCGATGGGAATGGGGCTGGTGTTGCTTCTCGTTCTGGGGGCCGGCGTTGCGATTGGCGCCGACCAGGAAGAGATGGCCGCGAGCTACGTCGGCAGCGACATGTGCGTCGAATGCCACGAGGGCTATCAGGAAAAGCTTGCCAAGACCCAACACGGGAAGGCCGGCTTCGCCAAGCTGTCGGACCGCGGCTGCGAGTCCTGTCACGGGCCCGGCAGCCAGCACCTCGAAGACCCCGAGGCGTTTCAACCCCGGGTCACGGACCTCAGCAAGGCCGATCAGTCCGCAATGTGCCAGACGTGTCACGACGGCGGCAGTCAGTTCTTCTGGGAAGGCAGCGCGCACGACACCCGCGGTCTGGCGTGCACCGATTGTCACGGCGTACATGACTACAAGTCCGAGACCGCCCAACTCAAGGCGAGCTCCTCGATGGAGCAGTGCTTCTCCTGCCACAAGGATGTCCGCGCCGAAACCTGGAAGCGATCTCACCATCCGATTCGGGAGGGCCAGATCGGCTGCGCCGACTGCCACAACCCACACGGCGCGCAATCCGACAAGATGGTCAACGCGGCCTCGATCAACGACCAGTGCTACTCGTGTCATGCCGAAAAGCGCGGCCCGTTCCTCTGGGACCACGCCCCGGTTCGCGAGGCCTGCACCAACTGTCACACCCCACACGGATCCAACCACCTGAAGCTGCAGAAGACCTCGGTCCCCTACATCTGCCAGCAATGCCACTCGAACACGCGCCACCCCGGGACGCTCTACGACCGGACCCGGCTCGCCGACGGGACCAACCCGGCCAACCGTGAGTTCAGTCGCGCCTGCGTGAACTGCCACTCGGCGATCCACGGCAGCAACCACCCGTCCGGATGGGCTCTCTCGAGGTAGGAGGATTTCGATGATCAAAAAGACACAAGCGCATCTTTTTGCAGCGAGCATCCTGCTCGCTCTACTGGCCGTCGGGCTCCCGGCGCACGCCGCGGCTTCCGAGCATGACGATTTCAAGCTCTGGGTCGAGGCGGTCGACCTCTGGGTGATCGAAAAGGACCAGGACACGAGCTCGTCCCAGTTTCAGGAGTACCGAGACCTTTCGAGCGGGTTGTGGGCCGGGCTCAATCTGTTCGGCGAAAGCGCCGAGGGCGGAGATCGCAACTTCGCGGTCCGGCTGCGCGGCATCGGCCGCGACGACGCCCGCTACACCTTCGACTACCGGCTCGAGGGTGAGTACTCCTTCAGCCTGGACTACAACCAGATCGTTCACCGCTTCGGCAACGACGCCGGCATGCCCTGGGACCGGCCCGAGCTCAACCGGCTCGAGTTTCCCGATCCGATCCAGGGCGTGAGCCAGGACGACATCCTGGCGTTCGTCGCCAGCGCCGATCGCATCGACCTGGGCCTCAGACGCGACCGCACCCGGGCGCGGTTCGATCTGGGCAAGATGGGCAAGATGGCCTGGTCGTTCGACTACGCGCAGGAGAACCGCAACGGTGACCGTCCGCTGGCCGTCGCCTTCGGCTTCGGCAACGTGCAGGAGATCCCTGAACCCATCGACTACACCACGACCGGAGCGGAGATCTCGGGCGAGTTCAACGGTGAGAAGGGCGGTGTCAGATTCGGCTACCGCATTTCGAAGTTCGAAAACCAGAATGACTCCGTCGTCTGGGACAACATCTTCAATGCCGTCGAAGCCGACCGCAATCCCTCCCGCGGCAGGTATGATCTCGCACCAGAAAACGATTCTAAGATGTTCTTCGTGGACGGGCGGGCTCGAGTGGGAGAGTGGTGGTTCAACGGCAACCTGGTCCAGAACACGATGAACCAGGACGACTTCCTGCTGCCCTACACCATTAACACGGGGATCACTGGTGTAAACCTCGACGGCTCGACCTTTCCAGCCGCGTCGGCGGGTGTCCCGGTCACCAATGCCGATAACGAGGCGGAGATCCTGAACGCCTCCGCCAACGCCGGCACCCAGCTCGGCGAGGACTGGACCCTGACACTGCGCTACCGGACCTACGATTACGACAACAACTCACCGCGCATCGAGTTCCCGGGCTACTCGCGCCTGGACGAGCGTTGGAGCGACGATCACCTGATCACGGTGCCCTACTCCTACAGCCGCGACAATCTTGGCGTCGAGCTGGGCTGGGACGTCAGCAATACGACGAACCTGGCACTGGCCTACACGCAGGAGAGCTGGGATCGCGAGTTCCGCGAGATCAACGACTCCGACGAAGACATTCTCAAGCTCAGCCTCAACAGCCGGCCCAATGACAAAATGACCGTGCGCGGCAGCTGGGCGACCGGCGACCGCTCGATCGGCACCTACCGTACCGAGGCCCAGTTGGTTTTCTTCGTCGAGGAGCACGGTATCGACAACCTGCCGGGCCTGCGCAAGTACGACGAGGCGGCGCGTGACGTCGACGACTACGAGATTGCGGTCCAGCTGTTCCCCAAGGACTCGTGGAACTTCAGCTTCGGTCTTTCCGGCCGGGACGAGGACTACGGCGCAAGCGAGTTCGGCCTGATTACGGACGAGACCGGCAACTTCAACTTCGAGCTCGGCTACACGCCCGGGGCCAACTTGAACTTCTACCTCTTCGGCCACAACGAGGACCGGGACGTCTTCCAGCGCAACCGCCAGTCCGGAAGCACGCTCTCGACCGATCCCGAGGACACCTGGACCGCGGCGTTCAACGAGGACACCATGACCTGGGGCCTGGGCCTGAACTCGAAGAACGACAGCGGCTGGACCTGGGATCTGTCGGTCCATATGTCGGACACCGACGGCGAGATCGACTTCGAAACTCCGCCGGGGGGCTCACCGAGCGCGGCAGTCGACATCTCCAACTACGAGGACATCGAACTCGTGACCGCTTGGCTCAAGGTGAGCTATGAGCTCAACGAAAGCGTCTCCTGCGGCGCCTTCTATCTCTACGAGGATTACACCATCGACAGCTTCATCCGTCAGGGGCTGCAGCCCTTCCTGGCGGGCACGCTGCTCTTGCTGGGGAACGACGGCGACTACAAGGCCAACGTCTTCGGAGTCCACGTGAAGCTCAAGATCTAGGCCGGGCTTTTTCGGGCTGGGACCTCCTTGGCGCCGCTCCGGAAGGGGCGGCGCCCCCTTTTTCTTCCCGAGCTCCGCTCAGCCCGTGGACGGCCCCGCGACGCTGGTGTTTGAAGGACCATGCCCGGCGCCGTTAGCGCCGGCTATCGATTACGTCGGCGGATGCCCGGGTATCTCTTGGGCAGCGGCAGGTCCAGTTCGGTCACATCGTAGCCGTTCGCCCTGAGGTGATCGACGATCTCGAGCTCGACCTCCTCGGCTCCGGGAAGCTCGAACGGGTCGCACGAAGCGGTGTGACTCTCGAGGTCGTCGACGCGCATCCGCCGAGCGTCGAGGTCCAGGCGGTAGGCCCGCTGGCAGACGATCGTGGTGACCGACCCAAGAGCGTAGAACGGCGGGCCCACCTGACGCGGATCCACCCGCCAGCCCAGCGTGGTCGCCTCCCCGCCGACCTTGGTCTTCTTGGCGCTGATGACTCTGCGCATCCGCCCCGGATCCGAACGCAGCAGCGACAGACCACTCATCCAGTCGGGGACCGGCGAGCCCAGGTAGTCGAGAACCGTGGGCGCAATGTCCAGGTTGGCCGTTGTGCTGGTGATCGTCCTGGCGTGTTCTCCGCCCGGAAAGCGAAACAGAAGCGGCGTCCTGCTCTCGGTGGTGAACCTCATGCCGTGGTCGGAGAAGACGACGATCAAAGTCTCGTCCCATAGGCCGAGTTCGCGGAGCTTCGCCTCGATCCGGGCGAAGTAGCCATCCACGGACAAGAGGGCGTCGTCGAAGAAGTTGGGGTCCCAATCCTCGCGCTGCACCAGACCCCGAGAGAAGCTCGTGGTCGGGGAGCTGAACATCGGACCGTGTGTCGTCATCAGGTGGACGTGGGCAAAAAACGGTCGCCGAGCCCTGTCTAGAAAAGACTCCAGCTCCTGGATCCGGCCGTCGTCATTGCCGCGTTCGGTGCCAGCGAGCTTGACTTCGGAGTAGGCGTCACTCATCGCCCGTCGGCTGGTGAGGTGCAGGAGCCTGCTCACGAGCCGATCGATCATGGTCTCCATCAGGTAGGTCGTCGCGTATCCGAACGACCCGCTCAACCGCCAAGCCGCCCGGTAGGTTCCCTGCTTGCGCCCGTTGGACTCGTCGAAGCCCTCACGCAGGTTCAGGTCGTAGGCGTCGGCATAGTGGCGGAGCGTGATGCTGGTGGTCGAGTAGCCGAGACGTTTGAGCGCCGCCGGAAGATGGCGATAGGCATCCTCGCCCTTCAGGATGTCCGGCGGGAAGATCAGTCCGGTCTCGGTTGGTAGACGGCCGGTGAGAATCGAAGCGATCGAGGCACCAGTGTGGGCGGCATTGGGGAAGTTGTTCTCGCCGATCAGGGACGTCGAAGCGAGCCGCTCGATCGCCGGAGTGGTTCGTCGTTCGTATCCGTAGGCGGACATGTGCCCGGCGTCGATCCCGTCTCCGGAGAAAAACAGGATATTGGGTCCTCGGGAAGGCTCGATCATTGCGCCAACCGTGGATCCGGCGTCGCCGACGCCCCTCCCGAAACCAACCAGGAGAATCGTTCCGGCGAAGCATGCAACCGGCAGGAGCCGACCGATCCAGCTCCACGCGCGAGCCTCTCGGCGGGCCGAGCGGGTCCACTTCCCGACCAGCCGATACGAACCGGCCAGCAGGCCGGCGAGCAGCATGAGATAGGCGCTTCGTTGCGCGAAGCTCGACGTGCTTTGCACGCCCCAGCCGAGCACCGTGTAGGTGAAGTTGTCGACCAGCAGGAAACCGAGCGCGCCGAGCGCCAAGCTTGCGGGCACCCGCGCCGCAGCCGTCGCCAGCTTGCGAGCGCGCTCACCCCTGAGAATCCATGTCATGACCTGGATGGGGAACAGGGCACAACAACCCCACAGTGCGGCCACCAGCGTTGAGGCTCCCAGAACCGACGCTTTCTGCCCCGGACTCATGGCGCTCAAAAACGACGGCTTGGTGACCTGAAAGAGCCACTCCATGAAGACGAGCAGGGCGAAGCTCGCCACCGTGCCCAGGGCGAGAGCCGACCATCTCGAGCCAACGACTCGCCTGCCGTCGGAGCCACCGAGCGGCGGCAGCGTTGTCGAGTGGCCAGCCGTAGCCACCAGCCGAGCTACCCGCAGCCGGCGATCGAACTGGCGACAAAGTCCGACCGAGCGCCCTCGGTGATGGCTGAGTACGCGACCGCCACGTCACACTTGAGCACCAGGAAGTCACTCGGTTCGAGCAGGAAGGTTGCGCCACCCTCCGCCAACTCGATCGATCTCTTTTCCGACCGGTTGACGACCACCTCGAGGCCAGATTGGTACCGGACCCTGAGGATGCCGAGCCGTTCGGCGAGCCGGCGATCCACGCGGGCAGGAGAGATCGAGGGCAGGACGCTGCGCAGCGCGCCCGACAGCGACAGCCACTCGCCGCCCACCCGGTAGTCGATCCGCTCGACCTCACTCGAAAGATACTCGGGCTGGAGAACGCTCAAGAAATCGTATTTGCGCTGCAGTTCGAGCTCGTTGAGCGGTTCGAAATAGGTGCGGCCCAAGAAGCCGGCGTTGCCGAAGGCAATCTCGGTGGCCAGGTAGCGGCGAAACTGCGCCGGCGAATACTCCCGTTTGCGTTTGAAGAACCGCGAAAAGTAGCCCGCACCGTGCGGCACAAAGAGCGAGTGAAGCACCCGCAGCTTGTAGTCGACGATCGCCGGAGTTCTCGTGCCCCGCACACCGTCGATCTCCTGGTGCAAAGAGCGTGGGTCCGCTTCGATGGCGTCCACGTATCCCGCCCAGATGCGGCTCGAGCCGCCCTTGCCCTCACCGGCGACAGGCCCCTCGTGCTTCCTGCGGACGTACGACAGCAGCCGACGGTAGTGCTCGAAGGTGGCGAGCTGGCGACCGGCGCCTTTGACTCTGGCGTCAAAATCCACCTTCATGGAAGGCAAGATGGCTGAGTGCACGTCCAGGTAGGAAGCGGAGGTCAAATACTTCTCGTGTAGCAGGGGCTCCACTTTGCGGGCGTGGCGCTCCGCCTTGGACGGCTTCATCAGGTAGCTCTGCCCTCCGGTCGGCGACTTCCAGGCCTCGATCGGCTGGCCGCTGGAGCTCAGCGCGAGGTGCCCGGCCTTCCACGCGTTCGAGTTCGGATAGAAGTCGACGTAGTTCGTGTGCAGAGCAAAGAGATAGCCGTTGTCGCGTGCCAGCCGCGACACCTCTTTGAGGCCATCCTTGCCACCCATCTCCGGCGACGGCGGCAGCGTCGTCGGCAGCCCATTGTCGTACCCGTGGCGCTGCCAGATGTGAACGATCGCAAAGACGTTGTCGAAGCCGCGGGCCACCACTTGGCCCAGATCGGCCAGGTAGGCGTCGAACGACCGCCGCCACAGATCCACCACCAGGTACCGGGAGAGTTTCTCCCGATATGGAGAGACCGGATTGTCGGGGCGGAAGAAGGTGTCTTCGATTCGCGAAGACACGGTGATGCGAACCGTCTCGCGAAGCGAGTTACGCGAGCCGTCTGAAAGCGTTCTGTAGAAGGCCCATGGGGCGAAGGACGCGGAGGTCGACGACACATAGTGCTTCGTCGGCCAGACTTCCGATGCGTTAGACAGCCTTGGATCGAGTAGCGCGGACGTAAAAAGGCCGCGAGAAAACAGGACCTTGTGCCCGTAGGGGAGGTCGACGATCTTGGGCTCGGGCGTATCCTCCGAGCGCAAAAGATCGAAGAGGATGACGGCGTCGGAGTCGGAGCGGTAGTCCAAGACCAGGGTTTTACCCTCCAGGCGAACCTCGACCGTGAAGTCGAACCGCTTCCCTTCGAAGATCCATCGAAACTTGGCCTTGTGGAAATCGTCGGCTACCGTCTCTCTCAGGAGGAGCACCTCGTGTCGGTCTTCAAGGGCGTCGACGATCTCGCCGGCCAGGAAGAACTGGGTGATGCCGCCTTTGAACGCCGGGTAGAACGAGATCTCACCGGGCTTATCGCTCCGCGCGACCTCGAGATCGCTGAGCGTGCCGGTTTCCGGCGTGAAGCGATAGACCACCTCACCGGTAGCGTCCTGGTAGGTAAAGTCCACGCCCCAGGCGGGGCCGGTCAGGCCTGCCAGAATCACGCAGCCGGCTCGCAGCCGTTTGAAGCCTGAACGCACTGATGTCACGGCGGCCATCCTAGCCCGGTCGGAGCGCCGAGCCAACAATCCATCGCCCGGCCGGATCAGCGGACGATCTTTTTGGTCCGCTTTCCGTCGATGTTTTTGACGCGAATCGAGATCTTCTGGTACGGAAACGCCGGCCGCCACACCCAATCGAGGTTGTCAAGCAGCTCCACGCCCTCGGGCGGATTTAAATCGAAAGGTCGCGTAACGCCGTCGACCGTGACCTTGATTCGAAACCCCGCGAAGAAATCACAGTTCCTGAATACGATCGCGCCGTCCTCCAGCCGTTCGACGCGAGGGCCCTTGTAGGGACTGTCGGGATAGAGACGGCGCTGGATCACCTCGAGAACAGCGAAATGATAGGGCTCGACTCCACGCGACTGACCTTGCCGCCAGAACTCCCGCCTGCCCTTCTCAGTGGGATAGATGGTCGTGGCCTCGGCCCAGCCGTTGAGCGTTCCCACCCAAATGTAACGGCTGCCGTCGATCGGTTCGGAGTAGGCGTCGGCCAGATCGAGCCAATCCCAGAGGTCTTGCCGACCCTGCGCCAGAATCTGGATCGAGGTTCCTCCGGTGCCGATTCGCGTTCTGAACTCGACGTCGTCGTACTGAAACGAAAAGGCCGGGATCATGTCCGTGTTGCCGCCATTGCTCTGGAAGTAGCGTTCGAAGCTGGGCAGAACGTCCTGGACGCTCTGAAACCGTCCCTGGGACACGACATCCGGCGTTGCCGCGGTGAAGCCCGTACGGCAGTCGAGAGGCGGCTCGTCGCCCCTCTGGCCGAAGACATCGCCACAGATGTAGACCCCGCTACTCCTCAGGCTCTGAAACAGCTCATCCGCGTTTCTGACCAGCTCGCGCGCCGCCCAGACGTGAAGCACGGGCTTTCCGTCGATTCGCCAATAGTTGGGATGGTCGAAGTACTTCTCGCGCAGAAAGACCATGTCATCCTGGAACATCTGCCGAATGACGGGCCGGGAGAAATCCACCGGTCCCGGTCCGTGCCCACGCCATACGGACGCAAGAACCGGATCGTAGAAAATATTCCAGCGGCCCTCGGTCCGCTCGAGCAACGGCAAGAAGGTCTTGCGAAGATTGCGGTCGATGAGGTCCCGGGGCGCGAACCACTCGACGCTGAAGATGGCGTTCCGGCCGGTTTGCCCGGTGTAGCGGAATAACCACTGCATCTCCTGCAACTTGACCAGGTCGTTGGAGCTCGAGGTCAGTCCGAGGAGCGGCTCGAAAGGCAGGATCCGGTGACCGTCGACAAAGTAGTTGATGCCACCTTGCCGAGGCTCGGAAAACCAGAGGTTCTCCTGGGCGATGAGCACCGGGGGTCCGCCGCCTTCGTCAACGGGGTCGTCCGGGCAGCCGACCTCCCCCGAAGGCGCCACCGGGCAGTCGAAGCCCCCCTGCGCTTCGGCACCGGCAGCCAGGCTCAATAGCAACGCCAGGGCCGTAAGGGCCCCGGCACCAGCGGCCCGCAGACCAACCCAATTGTCTTGCCTCATTGCTCGGCTTCCCCTGTCTCTCCGATCGAATCCCCATCGGTGCGGAAGGCGCTCCGCCGCAGTACGCCTTGTGGATCGGCAGATTCTAACCTTTCGAGGTCGCCTCGCTCAAGAGCGGGGCTCGCCGAAGCTCCAGTCTTCACCCGGGCGGTCTCGGCCGCTGTGCAGTCCGTCACTCGGGCGGGATCGAACCGCAGCCCGAGGGTGGCAGCACCGCCTCCAGGTATCCCGACCGTAGGAGGTGCCGAGCGAACCGCCTGGCCAATTGATCGCTCGGATGCCACAAGTCTTCCGGGCTCTCGGTCAGCGCCATCCGGTCGCGCAACGACCGCTCGAGCACCGGCAGCAGGTCGTGGTACGGAATCTCGAGCTGATCGAATATCTCGAGGCTGAGCGAGCGACTCCGGCGCTCGTACACGGTCCACTCCTCGAGCGGCTTGAGAACCGGTAGGAGCACGATGTCGAAACCGACACCGTTCGTCTCGAGCTCGGCCTTCAGAGTCGCCAGAGCCGCTTTGGTCTCCGTGCCGCTGGTGACCGGATCCGACTCCAGCATCCGGGCGATCCGCGCCCCTAGGTAGTGCCGGTACAAGTGGCTCCAACCGGCCAAGGCAACGTCCCGCTTCGATAGGTAGGCCTGAGGGTTTGCCACCACCACCTCGCCCCGGTTGTCGCGAAACACGACCGGCGTTGCGATGAAGTCGTTGTTGTGAAACACGAGAGTCACGTGGTCCGGATCGACGCGATAGTTCCACCGGAGGTAGTACTCGACTTCCTGGCCGGTATTGAAGCCCTCGACGCCGGCGTTCCAGAACTCGATCGGACTCTCCCTGCAGCGCTGAACGAGTACCCGCTGCATGCGCCAGCGGTGAGTCACCGAATCGCCCAGGAACAAGACCCTGGTCACGCCGCTGGCCTTCTCCACCGGATACTCGTTGACAACCGTGCCGAGCTCGGAGTACTCACCCGCACCGAAAACCGGACGGTAGCCGAGGTCACTGTCCACCACATAGCTTCCCTCCCAGTTCGTGGGCAGGGTGTCCCACTGCCAGTGAGGGAAAAGCTCGGCCACCGGAGCCAGCCATCGCGTTGCCGTCTCCGCGGCCAAGAACGAAGCCACTACGGCGAACGCCGACAAGCCCAGCCTGGCCCAAACGCTGGAGAATCGGCTCGACATTCGGCTGCCGAGTATCTCACTTCGCCGCCCGAGCAGGTCCGAGCAGCCGGCTGTTACTCTCCGCCACCGGAGGTTGCAATCGGTGGCCAAACGAGCTCTCGCCCTCGCCCTGGGGCTCATTCTGGGCTTGCTGCTCCTCGAGGGGGCGATGCGGTTGATCGCCGGCCTGACGCCGGACGCGCAGCCGCCGGAGATGCGGCCGATCCCCGGTGGAGCGCCAATCGTGACGCGATGGCCGGAAACGGCGGACGACGGATTCAAGATCCTGGTGGTCGGCGACTCCTTCACTCTCGGCCGCGGAGTTAAGCTCGAGGAGGTCTACCCGGCCCGGCTCGAGGCCACGCTCCGAGCGGACCGACATCCGGTGCAAGTGACCAGCTACAGCTTTCCGGGCTGGAACTCGCGCGCCGAGGCTGAAGCGGTCGCCCGCGACCTCGACCGGTACGCGCCGGATCTTCTGATCGTGGGGCATTGTCTGAATGACGCCGAGAAACTCCCGACCGCCCGAGCCACAGTGAACCGGCCAGAGCTGCGGCCCTGGCAGCCCAGCGGCCGGTTCGAAACCTTCCTGGCCGCCCACAGCCTCGCATTCGGGCGAGCTCGCCGAGCGATCGACACGCTGCGGCTCCGACCAATGCTGCGCGACTACTACCGAGAGCTTTACCGGGACGAGCGCGGACGAGAGATCTGGAGGCGATCACTCGCCAGGTTGCAACAGCTGGCCTCCCAGCGATCGATCCCGACGGTCCTGGTCGTGTTCCCGATCTTCGACTCGGATCCGGGCAAGAATTATCCGTACCGGGATCTGCACCGAATCGTCGCGGAAACCGGCTCGGCGCTGGGCTTCGAGGTTCTCGACCTGCAGCCGGCCTACGCCGGTATCGACGGCCGCGCCCTCGCCCTAGTGCCGTTCACCGACCCTCATCCGAGCGCCCTCGGCCACGACATCGCCGGTCGGGAAATCGCGAAGTTCCTGATCGAACGGGGCCTGGTGGTCTCCAAAAGACCTCCGCCCGACGACCGTAGGCCCACCCTCCCGGTGGCCCGCTGATCAGGTGATGAAGTCGACGATCGACTTGCCGTAGAGCCGGGCAAAGCGGCCGAGTTCCAGCGGATCCAGCGCTCGCTCGCCGCGTTCGATCTTGGACACCAGCGACGCGGACAGCCGGACCGCTTTGCCGACCGCCGCCTGCGACAGCCCGGACTCGCCGCGCAGCTCGGCGAGCTTGCGCGCGATCTCCCGCTGGGCCTTGGCCCTGTGCCGCGCGGTGA